>NZ_CEZPJD010000055.1:0-19917 GCF_983059655.1 Okeania sp. | reverse complement strand
AACTAAAATTAATAGCTGTTTGCATAATACCAATTTTAAAAAAGAATGCTACAAATCGGTAAATATCCAGGCATAAGGAAAGAAGTTACAACGCTGTTAAAACGGCAAAAAGGTAAATGCGCATTTTGTGGATTAACCTTTAGACCAAATGACCTAATTGAAGTTGACCATATAATACCAAGGTCTGAAGGTGGTGACAACACATACAAAAATAAACAACTGTTGCACCGACATTGCCACGATACTAAAACTGCCTTAGATAAAAAGACATACACGCAACCAAAGTTACAGGACTTACCTGATGGATATTTATGGGTTGAAGATATGTTGATATTAAGGCAGGGATGTACCCATGACAAGGGACGTTTAAGAGAGCAGCCGATTTGGAGGTGAAAGTCTCACGTCCGGTTCTGAAGACGAGCAGGCTCTATAAAGGAGTAATCTGGAAATGGGCTTGCTTAGTTTAACAAACAATTACAAATTTTTTGACTTCTGATTTTCTCCTATTGCCAGTTTTATGATTAATCTGTATGTAACCAATGTAAAGTTTTATAAATAAATATAGACAAAATTTACGTTAGCTTCTAGTTTGAACATATTAAGAATTTAGTTGTAAAATTCTTTACAGAAAATCATTTAGGAGATAAAAATAATGTTAGCTTTTATCGGAGGATTGTTCGCCGGGGTATTTGGTATCCTGGGAAATCTGTTGGGAAAGAAGTCTGATTATTTATTAGAATTTGACGATGCTAAGGGCACTAATGAACCCAAGCAAGAATCTACTCAAGTCAGTGTAGCAGCACCAGAAGCCACTACAGAAAAAGAAACTAAACCTGCTAGTCCTGAAACTCCAAAACCTGAAACACCAAAAATGGCTAAAGCCAAACTTTCTAAGGCTAAAAAAATTGCTGAAAAAGCTGAAGCTGAAAAAGTTACTCCTGCAGTCACAACACCACAAACTCCTGTAACCAATATTAAAGTTTCCCAAGAACCGGAAGAGTTAGTATTATTTGCTCCTAACTTTTTAATGCCAAAACCTACAGCAAGACGTCGTCGCCCTGGTCCCAGTATGGGTATGTTTCGTGGTATAGCTAAGGATTTGAACCTGCCAAGATAATATTCGATTGAGAACTTATGTCATGTTCGCATAAACAGTTATCAATAATTAGGAAGAACCCAAAATTCAGAAGGGAGAAGTGCTAGAAAAAAGAATATATCAGGAGCAGAAGGAGAAGAAAGTTTTTTGTTTAGCTGGTGTAAAACATGCTTTCACTCTACACGACAATTCAAGCACAGCATTCCGCTACCGAAAACGTATAGGTGGAATGGAATTCTATCGCTAATTAAGCAGACATGATATTAAAAATAAAGGGGTTAAAAATTAGCTTTTAACTTTATATTTGCTACGTTAAGCCCCTAATTTTTTAAGAATACTAATGTACTATATAAATGAAAAGCTGGGTCCCACATTGTTTCTATTTTACGCGATATATCAATGTAATATTTGAGGCGACTTAATAATTGAGTGTAATCTCGACTTGCAACTTCTCCAAAAGAAGTAAAATCAGACCAAATTTTTACTTTAGCTAATTTTGGGTTAATCATATTTACTAAGTTATTCCATTTACTTCTATTAGTAGTTTGTAGCGTTATTAAGGATTGGTCTTGAGTCTGAATCTTAGGAGTAATTCCTTTTTTATATTGATAATTTTGGTCACAAAATCTAATAATACTACGGCGATTAGGAAGATGTAAATCTAATATATTGGCATAATCTTGAGTCATTTGTTTATGACGGATTTTTTCGGAACGTCGTCTAGGATCGTAATCCATAGTATTCATAAAAATAGGTAATAATCCTCCAACTTTGTCTACTACTTCTGACCACTGAAAATTTAAACTACCCATTTTATCTTGTTCATTTAGACAAACAATACTTGCCTCAGAAGAAGAAATAGATTGAAAATATTGAACTCTAAATATATTGATCTTCTCAATATCAGATATTTTTGCCCAAAATACAGGAATGCCTGCCTTAAGCATTTCTCTACCATAAACTTTTAGCTCCCCAATAGCTCCAAGGCGATAAATTCGCCAACCTTTACTTTGTAATTGCATTCTAGCTGTATAGGAATCAATTTTCATAATTCTAGCTAGATTTTTTGCAGCTTCCTGTTTATTTTCTTTACTAATAGCTTCAATAATAAGTAATCCTGGTTCAGTATTTTTAGGGTCAGATTTAGCAGTGGCAATTGCTTGTTGCTGGCGTTTTTTTTCTATAGCTTCTATTCTTTGTAAACCTTGACGTGCTTGGGCAACTACTTGTGGATTTGTTGCATCTTTCAGCAATTTCCTATAGAATTTTTCTGCTGATTCTAATTTATTTATCTCTTCATACCACCGCCCAATATAAAACTGCACCCATAGATTTTGAGGATGTTCTTTTTGTAATTGCTTTAGTAATTTACCTGCCTGTTGATAGTTTTTTTGTTCTAGGAAATTAGCAACTTCTTTTATTTCTTTCATATATAATATTCCTACTTAAGCTGCCAGAAAAGAACTCGAAAAAAGGTTAAGAACAATTAATAATTAATAATTAACAATTAATAATTACAGCGGATTCCAGGTTTATGAGGTACAGTGGCACTAAAATTTTAAATAGTTTTTGAAGTATGGAATAGAGTTTTCATTCTTATTAATTAAATCTACGAGAATCACTGTACCGCACTTACATGGAATAGGCTGTAACAATTAACAAAATCTATTCTAATTTTTCTACTTTGCTTTCTTAATCAAGATACTATCATTGACATTCTGACATAGGCAATAGTCACAATTAAACATCTATAGAAAATATACTTCCTGTTTTCTCTTCTGAAAAGCTTTATCTATAAGCTTTTTAGCTTTTAACAACTGGTTTAATTTATTTTATAAGTTAAACTTATAAAAAATTGTCAATATATTTTAAATTTAAACTCAACTTTCCCAAAAAAGTTTAAATGCGCTATTCAGGGGGAAAAATGGGGGTAATTTGAGTGTGATATAGCTTTTCTTGGCTATTTCCTCAAAGTATTGATATGTCAGAATTACATGATGGTTGCTTGTGAAGAAATTTTCGTGTATTTTTGAGGTAAGTAATTCGCTCTGCGTAGGTGCTAATTAAAATGAAAAAGAGAATAGAAGTATCTCTCAAGCAGTAAATCTAAATCGTGAGGTTTGGGAATCTTCCGTTATCATCTTTAAACTTAACGGGAGATGTCAAACTTTTCTTCTCTCCAATACAGCAGAAATTAGAGATAACGCTACCAAAGGAGCTGTAACTGCTCTAAAAATTCGTTTACCTAGAGAAACGGCTTGAAAACCTGTAGCGATTGCTGCTTCTATTTCCACATCAGTCCAACCTCCTTCCGGACCCGTCATTATTACTATTGATTTTGGTAGTTGATTATCTAATAAATTTTCTAGTAAAGAAGAATAGTTATTACGAGCGACACATATATATTTGTAATAATTAACCAAGGTTTGACCATCGAATAATGATAAAGCTGCCGAATATTCCATAGTTTCCTTGATTGTTGGAACTACTTGACGTTCTGATTGTTCAGCAGCTTCACGGGCAATTCTTTGCCACCTTTGCAACTTTTGTGGGCTAGGTTTTAGTAAAGTTCTGGAACTTATAATTGGCAAAATATGAGTAACTCCTAATTCTGTACTTTGCCTAACAATTTCATCAAAATTATTTCCTTTGGGTAAAGCAGAAATTAGAATCACGTCTATTGGTAGTTCATTTTGAATAAAAATTTCTTTCTCTAAAATTGCATTGATTGTACTTTTTTTAGAGGTCTCTGCTTCAAGTTTCGCTAACCAAGAATTACCTTGACCATCCATTACAATAAATTGGTCTCCTTCCCCTAGTCGCAACACTCGACTTAAGTAATGCTGTTGCTCAGGATTTAGATGTACTTTCTGTCGCTCAATTTGCTGGGGAGCGATCGCTAATCTTTGCAAATTAGCCATACTAGAAAAAAATTTAGTAGTTCAAACTTGGTTATTCTTATATTAGACATCTTTTCTAAAATCGGGAGTAGCGAGTAGCGAGTAGACGGAAATAATTAATGATTTATATACAATAATTATAGTGGTTTTCACAAAGGTAGACTACAGTAAAAATTGCACATATACTTAATAATTTGCAGAAGTAGTTGTATTCTATATTAATGAAAACTTCTATAATTTTATTTCTAATTATTGGATATGTTTATTAGACTTCTGGTAATCGTCAATTCTAGATATTTATCATACCAAGAGGGGAATGCGCACTCCTGTGAGGAAGAAGGGTTAGAAAGGAATTTGAAAAACATGGTTTTGAAAACTGGATTTGGTATCATATCATGTCTGATTGAATACAAATTGATAAGGAAGTAGGGATAGTAATGAAATTTGATCTATGTAAGAAGATAAGTTTTTTTATCGCGCTCTTATCTGAACTTGATATAATACTTGAGCAAAAACTTAATTTCAACTGGATGTCTATTATTAATCTAAGCTAATTTATCAAGTAAACTTTCAGAAGCTAAATTTATTACTAAGTAATGCCAATAAACATCTCTAGAAAACGTTATTAAACCCTCATCCTACTGTACTAAGTCGATATTATTGGAGATAAAAATCGAGCTATTTAACTAGGTAGTAAATTTATTACAGTTCCTTGAAATTTAAATTTCAGATTCACTATTGCATCATACTTTTGAACCTAGAAATACTGAAAAACTGAGGCTACAAATTATTTAATGATATTACCAAAATCAGTTTAGACTTTGACTAAAAAAACCTAATATCAATCATTCTAGCAATAGATATCTCCAAAATCCTACTCATCAATAATCTCAAATCATTCGTCACTGTGCAACGCCGAAAAACTATTTGGTGGGAGGGGCTTTTTATATGCCTCTAACTCAAAATTAGAGGACAATTACTACCCCTTATCTCCCACAACTTTTCAATTTATTGTATTTACATTCTTCCCTACCTAAAGGCACAGGAATTGCTACCGAACCTTAGTTCCTCAGCTGGTTACGCTTTGCTGGCTCGGAGCTTCTGCTAAAACTGGGTACTGCTTTCACCCTTCTTGCTCTCCTTCTAGGAGTGGATTGGGGTGGGTTACATTTCCCTCCATGTCTGTTTAAAGTTTCCGCAATTCGCAGGAGGCGTATCTCCGGGCAACTAATTAAAGACCATAGCATACTTTCTTCTACAAAAATATTAGCAAAAGTCTCCCTTTCATGAGGAGGCTTCAGACCCACTTTTTCGGTGAAAAATCTATTAACTATTCTTGCTTAAAATTAGTTTCATCAGCAGTAGGCGAGCTTTCGCTATTCCTGATTTTCTCCAGGTATTCTGCAATTGCTTCAGTTGCCAATTGAACTACTGGTTTACCCTGACGTTTGGACTCTTCTTTTAGCTTGGTATAGATTTCATCTCTAACGCTAACCCGATGTCGCATTTTACTCGTATCTTTTGGCTTTTCTGGAAGAGTTGGTTGACCAGCTTCTGGAGAAAAACTAGAAGGGGTTGGTTGACCAGCTTCTGGAGAAAAACTAGAAGGGGTTGGTTGACCAGCTTCTGGAGAAAAACTAGAAGGGGTTGGTTGACCAACTTCTGGAGAAAAACTAGAAGGGGTTGGTTGACCAGCTTCTGGAGAAAAACTAGAAGGGGTTGGTTGAACAACTTCTGGAGAAAAACTAGAAGGGGTTGGTTGACCAGCTTCTTGACCTACAGCAGGAAGTTGTGTTGTAGTAGTATTTGCCACCTCGCTAGAGACAGAAGTATTTACTGGCTGAGTTTCACTTGCTGTTGATGTAGTTACCGACGGAGTACTCTCAGGATTAACGGGAGTATTTACCGGAGTATTTACCGGAGTATTAATCAGATTCATTTCCTGATTGTTCTCTTGATTTATACTTACCTCTTCTTCTTGAGGTTTAGTTTCTGGAGTTGTTTCAGTAACATTAGTAACTGCTGGAGTATTGTTTTCAGAGTTGATTGAGGTCAACATTGAATTGTTAATATCTGTATTCATTGAGAAACTAGATTGATAGTTGGTTACGAACTGACGGATGGCTTCAATACCAACACGATTGCAGAAATCGCCGAAACTTTCATCTGGTTGGCGTTGTTGTTTGAAATAGATAAATATCGATTCCAACTCAGTTTCCAGATCGTTGATATGTAATTTGTCAACATAAGTTTTTGCCAGTCGTGTTTGATTGGGCGAACCCCCCAACCAAATCTGATAAGCATCAGGAGCACTACCGACAAATCCTAATTCGGCCATATAGGGTCTAGCACAACCGTTGGGACATCCTGTCATTCTAATTACAGGATGCTCCTGTTCTAGTCCCACCTTGTCCAACAATAACCGAATTTGTCCCAGTATACCAGGCAAGGCCCTTTCTGATTCTACAATTGCTAGTCCACAAGTTGGCAAAGCCGGACATGCCATGCTATAGCGCACTAAGGGTTCAATATCTTTTTCACTTTTGACACCATGTTGAGCCAGAATTTGTTCTATTGCTTGTTGCTGCTGTGGTTGAATTTCATAGAGAATTATGTTGTGATTCGGTGTTAACAGCATTGGTAGTTGAAACAACTCAACAATTTTCCGCAGTGCTGTTTTTAGCTGAAATGAATCTTCATTTTTAACACGGCCATTTTCTACAGAAATTCCTAAAAAGAGCTTGCCATCTCCTTGTTCGTGCCATCCCAGAAAGTCTAAATATTTCCATTCTGGTAAAGGTTTAAAGGGGGCAATGGATTTACCAAAGTATTCTTCTAACTTGGCCTTAAATTTTTCTAATCCCCAGTCATGGAGTAAGTATTTCATTCTGGCATGGCGACGGTTGCTGCGATCGCCATAATCTCTCTGAGTCGCTACTATAGCCTTGATTAATTCATAAATATCTTCCTTGGCCACATACCCAATTTCTTGGGCTAAACAAGGAAAGGTTTCTTCTTTTCTATGAGTTCTACCTAGACCACCCCCGGCTAAAATATTAAACCCTTCCAGTTCTTTTGCCTCATTAGTAATTACGACTAGGCTAACATCTTGAGTGTATAGGTCTACTGAGTTGTCTCCTGGTACTGTTACAGCACACTTAAATTTTCTTGGCATATAGTGAGTACCGTAAATAGGTTCTTCACTATTAGTAAATATTGTGCCGTTACTATTAAGTTGTCTTGCAGTTTTTACTTCAGGATTTTCTTCTGCACTAATTACTTTTTCCCCATCTAGCCAAATCTCGTAATATGCACCTGTTTGTGGTGTTAATAAATCTGCTATTTTATTCGCATATTCCTTTGCATACTCGTATTCGCGACGGTTTTTGTAAGGAGCTGGAGGAGACATTACATTCCTGTTAAGATCCCCACAAGCTCCTAGGGTCGATCCCATACTTTTGATGATGGATGATATAACAGTTTTCAGATTTTTCTTTAATATGCCATGCACCTGAAAACCTTGTCTGGTTGTTACACGAAGTGTATCATTACCATATTCATTAGATAAACGATTTAAGGTTAGAAAAAGTTGTGGCGGAATAAAGCCACCTGGGTTTCTAGTGCGAAGCATCATTTGATAGTCTTTTTCTTGCCCTTTTGCTCTATTATCCCGGTTATCTTGTTGGTAAGAACCGTGAAATTTGAGTATTTGAACAGCTTCTTCACTAAAGTGGGTTGTCTCTTCCAGCAGTTGAGTTGCTAGGGGTTCCCGCAAGAAGTTGCTATTTTCTTTTATACCTTCTAGCTTAGAAGGCTTTTGCTCTGTGTGTGCTAAATTTTGAGGTGTAGTTATCATTTTCAAGTCGCTAATAGCTACTATTTAAGTAGAGTTACTGTATTAAATATTGCTTCAATCTCATAATTAGGAATGTACTTTGCTTGATTTTATTTTATTGATAATTCACTTTACGTTTATTTTTACTAATCTTTTGATTCTTAGCATTTATAATAATTTACCATTAATTTACAATTAACTCATTAGTTCTTTATTATACTCTCATATATCCGTATTTTGTCAACCTTATAATGATTTGTCTTTATTAGTGATATTTTTTTCCCTTTAAATATACAGTGTTTGATTTTTCTTGATGATAGAATTTTCCTTATTTAGTCATGCTCTACTATTTTTGTTCTAAAAAATGCCTAATTCACTTATGTACCAAGAAGAAAACTATGTAGTCTTAGAATCAAACAAACCCGAGCAGTTTATGACGGGTTTAGAACTATTAGAAAAATTGCGCTCTATTTTAGCTCAACAACAACATAATGTACCTAGAGATTTACAAAAGTTATCTTCTCTAGATGCTCAAGCTCAACAACTGAGAGATACCTATTGTGAATATGAATTGAGCAATGGTAATTTTATACAATGGTATGTGGTACGTTTGGAAAAGTAAATTTGTACCATTAAGATTTTTATTCAATTATTATACATCTACCTCCAGCTAAGAGAATTTTTTCAATAACATCTTCTCTGACGTTTAGCGCAACATAGTTTGATCGGTTATCAGTTATCAATTAATGTTTTTAACGTCTTCGTAATTGACTCCCACTATTTAATTAATTATCAGTTTCTCACTCTAATAGACCATATTTTTTTATGAAATTAGGGCTTGCTTATTAAATATCAAAGCATTTATAGACAAAGGTTTTAGAATTTTTAGGTCTAAACAAGTGCGCAAGTTTTCAGCCTAAAATACTCAAAAAGAAGCGCATTTTGGGATAATTATGGCAGAACAATCAAGGTACTATTATTCTGACTATTTCTTCTATAATTCCCATTCCTCCTGACTTCACCGATTTACCGATTCTTGCTCCTACCCTTACCAAAAAACTTTATGAGCGCAAACCCTAATTAATAGATTTAATATTAAATATTTGAGGTGGATTAGGATAATGAGTATCGGGTATAAGGATATGAATTCTTTTAACTCAAATTTAGGAGATAAAGTTTCAATGCCAACTATTTACTGATAATTGATCAAGCAATTTCTGAGGTTATCTTTTCTTTTCCGGGTTGAATAACCCACTATCAATAATAGTGTTTCAAATTCTTGGGGTTTAAATTTATAAAAATTTTTACCTTCTATCTTCTGCTCTCTACCTTATTCAAGAGGTAATTATGTTGATAGTTTTAGGAATTTTAGGGACATTGCATTAACATCCCTACTTAGTAGGAAATATGAGAATTAGGGTAGTGAACAAGCACAAAATATTTACCCAGTCAGCTGTACCATATTAGTATTAAATTTACTGTAAATTTTGCCTAATAACTCTTTAATTAACCAATTATAAAGCTATTAACATAGTTCAGGAAAACCAAGATTCACTGTTAATTAATTCTAATTAATTCAAAAGTAGGTCTTTGTTTTTCAGCTTTATGCAAATTTATTAATTTTGCTACATTTGACGGTCTTTAAAAAGAAAATTTTCTTCTTCCACCTGCCCATGCAACTATCTAACTAAAAGATTACTTTTTGACAATACTTCTACACAAGAGAATAAATTTAGTATCTTCTAAAAAATATCAATTGAACGATTTTCTATCTAAAGATTAGTCTATTTTTGATTTAAAGTTTATATATTTGATAATTTTATACTTCTGGAGTAGTTATCAGAACTAAATCAATCTTTCCTTCTGTAGGTTGATTTACCTCTGCTTTGATACTTGGTCCAAAAAAGCTTGATAGTTTATCTTGTTTCTGAAGCCAAGTATCTAAAGGAATTGATGGAGAAGAAAATTCCAGCACTAGAGCATAATTATCATTAATATCTACTTCCCTTAACCCATTAAGTATTGGTGTTTCCTCATCTGTGGGACTTAAACCTAAGAGATTAAGAGATTCTTCCAAGTGTACTTTTTGGCCATATCTATACCTAGTTACATCTTTGCGTAGTTGATTTTGAATGGGAGTAGCTTGTTTTTCTCTCAAAGTTACAATCTCTTCAGTAGTTGGTTGTGTAAAATTTACTGGTTCAAGTTCAGCCGCTTTGAGGGCAAGTCCTCCCAAAAGCAGGGGGATTCCGTAAAAAAATCCTGCTAAATTAAGTGTGGGATGATCGGTAAAGTAAGCTACTGTTCCAATCACAGAAATAATTCCACCTACAATCAATCCTACTGTTGCTAATGAAGTTTTACCTAGCATATCTTTAAAAATATATAATATTTATAGATAGTTCAGTTGCTTGTTCCATGCTCTGTAACTATAAACTTAGTATTCGTCAATATATCCTACCCTCATTATGAGTTGGAGGTCAACTATTATTTTAATTATTTTATACTTCTTTTGAAGTCGGAAACAGAAAATCGGGAATATGAGGTATAAAAAATATTGAAAATTAACTTCTGCAATGAGGTATATTCTAGTAATTTTCAATATTGAATAAATTATTGAATTTTCAATCTATATTTACTTATTGACATCTCCAAAAATATACTTAAAACAGTAAAAAAATCAGACCTATTCAGACCTATGAAGATGTATTAAATACTAAGTAAATTATCTAAATTATTCCTAAATACTCTTCAGTATATCTCAATGGAGGAAAGGTGGACGGCCATCATTTTTTTGTTTATTTTTAACTGTATCAGCCATAAAATTTTTCAAAGCTTTATCTCTATTTTTCATAAAAGCTGCCCAAAATCCAGGTTGAAATTCATCCATTGTTTTTGCTAATGCCCAAACATCTATTGCTAAAATATTGTATAGTCTTTCATCCTCTTGTTTTAGAGAATCAATTCGCTTTAACATTGCCTTATCAACTTTCGTTGCTTCCTTTTCTGGATCTAAATTAGACATTTTTAGTATCTAGTATATATAGATGATTTTTTTTCAATAACCAGAGATTGTTGAGATTGATAGATTTAACTATTGAGTTAAACTAAAATATCGTATTAACAGGAGTATATCAGGAATTTCAAATGGACTCACAGATAATCAAAGCAAGAGTGGCTAATATTGAGAGCAAGCGGGAATCTTTAGTTAAACTGCTAGAAAAACCAGATTTAGGTACGCTCAGAATTGATATTAATCAAGCTCTAGAAGAGATTGATGACTTGATTGATGAATTAAGACGAACTTTTCCAGATTCTAGAGAGTAATTAGCATTCTTCAATTCATTAGACTTCTTGCAGAAGTCAGGGAATAGGGGGAGATTAAATTGTTGATTTCATGTCTTGTATTTATTTAATCAATTTAAAAGAATACAAGCTATGAAGTTAAGAAACATACTTGAAACTTGATTTATTTTTATGCTTAGAAAATACAGAAGCAGATTTATAGTTCACTTTGACAGTTAGTTATGTAAAACAAAATCCGGTTTATTTAAATAGAGTTATAAATTTTTCCAGATAGACTGTTGCTTATCTAAATTAATAATCTTAATGTAAACCGGATAAGCAATCTTAAATCATTTGTCAAAAGTCAAAAAATATATCAAAAGCAAGAAACTGTTATTCTTGTTTCCAGATATATTTTTTCTTTATTTACTAGATATTTTTACATAATTTAAGTAAAAATATCTATGGTATAAAAAATTCTGGTACTTATATAGTAAGCATTCAGCCGTCAGCCAGCCTCCTACAGGAGGAACTGTGTTATCAGCTATCAGCTATTGCTCTTAGTTTAGGATAAAAGCAATATTTAATTGTCTTACTACAAAAGTTGGCTCCTTTGCTTTTAAAGTCTATATTAATATTAAACACTGTCTTAATATTAAGAGACTCTTGTTGCTGAGAGCTGACTGCTAATAGCTGTTTGCGCAGCAGTCCGCAGGAAATGCTTACGTTATATACGCTAAGAATTATTTAGATTCTATATTCATTCCTTTGTTTCTATCGCCAACATCGGGTTTCACCGTTGTTAGCTTTGATAAAAATTGAATATATAGTTTAAATGCAAAATAGCTGAGAATCTTTCGTTATTTTACACCAAAGACTTCATATTCAATACCAACCCACCACTCTCCTAAATTCATTAAATCTTGATGAATATCAGCTAATTTTTTAGTATATTCTTCAGGAGAAAGCTCTGCACGACGCTCTTTTAATTTTTGAATCCGAAGTTGTATTAACAGCCAAGGCTTAGAAATACTGTTAGTTTTTTCTATATACTTGGCAAGTTCTTGGCTATCCATAAGTACTATTTTGATTTTGCAAATTTATTAGTATCTGTATAGTAGTTTAACAGTCAAGTTCGTCATATCCAATCTACCAAGAGAGAAAAAAAGTTCCTTTGAATCAATCCTATCCTTGAAAAGAAGAGGTAATAATTAATTATTAATAATTAATTGTTAATTGTTGAAATACTTAGGAATTTTTATGCCTACCTACTTAGTACAAATTAGTATTTAATCAAGCTTTCCCTAGTGCAAAAAGGCAGAAGGGAAGAAAGGTTATTGTACAAGCTTTTGAACCTTTTTTAACTAGTTAGTTATTTCCGCTATCCTCCATTATTTATATTATGATTAATATTTATTTTAGCAAATAATCAATAAAATTATTTGAGTGTGCTTAGGATCACAAATACAATCTAATCACTATCACTCTTCAATCATAGAAAGATTTGTAAACTTATGTAAATACACTTAAACTTACCTTTTTGTCTAATTAGCAATGGAAATAATAAGTCATAAAAATGGAGAATTTTGAAATAGATTTACAGAGGTTAAAAGAAGAACAAGAACTTATCCTTAACCAAATAGATAATGCCATTGCCCTATTTAATAAATCCCATCACTTAATTTTATTTAATCAAAAACTAGCTGAAATTTGGGGACTACTGCCAGAGTGGCTTGCTCAAAAGCCTCATTGTGATACTATATTCGCCGAAATAGTTGCTCAAGGCTATTGGTCAACAAAACAATGTCAACAACTCAAAGACTGTCTACTCAACACAGAAACAGAAAATCTATTCCTAGATATAAAACAAGCTAACGATATTTGTCTCAATGTGGACTGCACTCTCACATCAGATGAGGGACATTTGTTCACTTTTCGGGATGTGACTGCCCATCAAAAGTCCCAAAATAGCCTTAATGCTGAACTAAGAAGATTAAGATTTCTTCTGGGTCTCAACGAAAGACTGCAATATTCAGACAGCTTAAGAGAAATTGCCCAATTTGCCCTGAATTATTTGGTAGAAGTAATGAATGCTGCTTTTGGAGATGTCAAAGTTATTAGCGGAGAAGGAGAAAACCGCCAAGCAGGGCCAATATCTAATCAAATTACTTCTCAATTTATTGCCACTTATGGTGAACCTGCGGCAATGGAAATGGAAGGTTTATTGAAACAGGGCATTGTTTATGGCCAAGGACTTTTGTGGCAAGTAGTTGAAAGTGGTAAACCCATGTATGTTGAAGATTATGCTTCTCATCCTCAAGCTATACCTGGATTTTGTAATCCCGCTATTGGTCAATTAGGAATTTTTCCTATCCCTTCCACAGATGGGACAATTATTGGTGTTTTAACTCTAGAATCTCGTAATCTGCAAAAACTACAAGAAGCTCCTCAAAAAGATATGTTGTTTGCAGCTTGTCGCACTTTAGGAGTGGCCATAGAAAGGGCACAGTCTCAAGAACATCTACGCCAAATAAATGAGGAGTTAGAGCGTTCTTCTCAATTAAAGTCAGAGTTTCTAGCTTCTATGTCTCATGAGTTGAGAACTCCACTAAATAGTATTTTAGGGTTTTCTGATTTACTACAGCGACAAACATCTGGGCAGTTAAGCGATCGCCAACTTAATCAAGTTCGACTAATACAAAAAAGTGGCCAGCATTTACTACAGTTAATTAATGATATTCTCGATTTATCCAAAATTGAAGCTGGAAAAACAGAGCTAAATTTAGAGTCAGTAAATATTCACGAACTTTGTAGTGACTGCTTGAAAATGATTCAGCCACGAGCTGATAAAAAAAGGTTAGCTTTATCTCTAGAATTAGATTATCGTTTATCTCAAGTTTTTCTAGACCAACGTAGAGTAAGACAAATAATTATTAATTTATTGTCTAATGCTGTTAAGTTTACACCAGAGGGAGGGCAAGTTAAACTTAGCGGACGTTTAGCTTATGGTAATCAAATTCAAGGTGATTATCGACCTGATTGTTCTCCGATTAATCCTAGCACTCCTTATTTATGTTTAGAGGTAAAAGATTCTGGAATTGGTATTCCAGAAGATAGGTGGAAATTGTTATTTAGTCCTTTTCAACAGGTTGATTCTTCTTTATCTAGGAGACATGAAGGTACGGGTTTGGGTTTGGTTTTGACAAGAAAATTGGCTGAATTACATGGGGGTACTGTTTCTTTAAATTCTCAGGTTAGTAAAGGTAGTATTTTTCGTGTCTGGTTGCCATTAACAGAGATGCGCCGGGAGTTAATTGTTAATTTTGAATCTGAAGAAAGTTCTCAAGTATTTGTTGAAAATATTGAGGAAAAAGAACTTGAACTTGAAAAATTTGCTAGAATTTTAATTGTTGAAGACCAACCTTATAATCAACTTTTAATTTCTGAAGTATTGGAGTTAGAGGGCTATACTGTTGAGTTGATTAGTGATGGTAAAACTATGTTGAATACAATTAATTCTTCTCTAGTTACTCCTCCAAATTTACCTAATTTAATTTTGATGGATATTCAGTTACCAGAAGTTGATGGGTTAGAGTTAATTAGAAGAATAAAAGCTCACCCCACATGGCGGTCTGTACCAGTAGTTGCTGTAACTGCTATGGCAATGAGTGGCGATCGAGAAATATGTATTAATGCTGGTGCATCAGCTTATCTTAGTAAACCTTTGAATGTTGAAAAGATGATTGCTACTGTTAAATCTGTACTAAGTAGTCAGTCAAGATGAGTTCAACAATTAATAATTACCTATTCTGTAATATAAGGATTGACTAAAAGAATTTTTCTTCTTTTTTCTCCATAAATAAATGCAGAAGCTTTATACTTTAATTTTTCGGTAATTTTTATCAAAATACTTGGATCTAAAACTCAGCCTTTTAAGGCTAAATATTTTTGGATATTTGCTCAAAATCTCAGCTATAGAAATCCTATTTTATTTGTGTCAAAAATCTTACTGCTTTTTAGAGGATAGGGAACAGGTCATTTCAGTTATCAGTTATCAGTTATCAGTACCTCTCACTGAAGTAAGAGGCTTGAAATAAGGAATATTCTCTTTTCTCTTGGTTGATTGGATATGGCGAGGTCTCCTCGCTGTCCTCCAATCGACCAAGAGAGCGGTCAGACCCCGCGTCGCCGTCAGCTTGCTTGCGGAATGCTGACTCCTGTGAGGGAAAATTTAACTGTTCCCAGTTAAGAGTTTCAGTTTTTTTATCTGCTTTTTGATTTGTCGCAACCTATTTAGGATTGCTATAGTAGTTGGAAAAACATTTTCTAGTCGAAGATTTTTTATTAGTCTATGCCCTAACCAATTCTTTCTTAAAGGTTTTTTTCAGAGAAAAAGTGTATTAAAAAGTACATTTTTCTTGATAAATGTAAGTAGTGGCGTGACACAGCTAAAACTATGGATTAGATTTTTTCTCCCTTGTCCACCTTGTCCACCTTGTCCACCTTGTCTTTCTTTTCTCCCCACACCCCTCATCTAAACCACCATTTAAGGTGTGTCACGCTAGCAAGGCTTGCTGAATAAAATTGTAATCAATATTTGTAAAGGCTTCCAGGGTTTTTTATTATGAAAAAGTACAAGATTTTTGGTTCTTTTTGTCTCAAAATTCTAATATTTTTCCCCTGAAAATGCCGAAAATTTGGCCGTAGTAGATAGTCTAAATAGTTGCCTGTTACCTATCATCACCATCAGACTTTTTCAACAAACCCTAAGTAGAGCTTGCTGATTAATTCTCAAAGTATTGACTGATATTGGCTTTAGCGTTTTTGGGTTGAATAAAGTACAAGCTTTCCGGTGGAAAAAGCTTAAAAAGCTAGTATTTTGGGATGATTATGGCAGAAAAATTGTCCCTCAATTCTTCCGACTAACTCCTCTATAATTCCCATTTCTCCTAACTCCTGACTCCTACCCTTACTCATAAGACTTTTTCAGCAAACCATGAGTAGTTTTTCCTGTCTACTTGTGATTCTCACCTGCTCCCCACAAGGTTTTCAGAAGCTCCCTATAAGGGATAGCTAGTAAGGGGGGAGGCTTTAAATCCTATTTTTTCGGTAAAACTTTTTAAAGATATAGTTGTTTAACTTAAAAATGAGATGTTTTTTCGTCTATATTTATTTCGCAAAAAAGTAAAATTATTAACAGCATCGATTCTTGGGTAGGGGCATCTCAAAAACTTATTCAACACTAGATGACAATTTTCTACGTAAAAATAATCAATTAACAATCTTTAAATTACATTACACTTGTGCAATTTTACTACTACCATATTATTAGATTACTATCAAAACCCAAAAATTTAAATCTAGAAATTTTATCAAATCTAATCTATTTAACTAAATTATATGTCAAACAAACAGTCATCTATTCTAGTAGTTGATGATGAGCCAAATAATATCATCCTATTAGAAGAACTATTAGCATCAGAAGGCTACATCACTATATCAGCAAATGGTGGAAAAGAAGCATTAGAAGTTGCCATACATTCTCATCCTGATTTAATTTTACTGGATGTAATGATGCCTGAAATTGATGGATTTGAAGTTTGTAATCGTCTTCGTAAACACCCTCAGTTAGAAACAATTCCCATCATTTTTTTAACTGCATTGGATGATGAAACATCCAAATTGAAAGGTTTAGAATTAATGGGAGATGACTATATTACCAAGCCATTCAATAGCCGTTTACTTCTGGCAAAAGTAGCCAATATTTTACAGCTAAATCAAATACGTTATCAAGCTAATAAATCTCAAAATACTCAACAAATAAATCGACAAAGTCATCTTCAATTATTAGCAGCATTAAAAATTAATCAGCATCTTTCAGAAAAATTTAGACTTTTTGTACCAGAGCAATTTTTATCAAGAATAGCACCTCAAGGATTAGATTCTATTCAGCTTGGAGATGTAGTAGAAGAAGAATTAACAGTTTTATTTTGTGATATTAGAGGGTTTACTGCAATAGCTGAATCACAAAATGCACGAGATACTTTTAAGTGGTTAAATTCTTTTTTTAAACAAATGAGCGCCTGTATTTCTGCCAATCAAGGATTTATAGATAAATTCTTAGGCGATGCAATTATGGCAGTATTTGACAAACACAAATGTCATAGTCTAAATGCGTTAAAAGCTGCTGTGATGATGCAGGAAAATTTAAAAGAATTTAATATTAATTATGAAAAATATAATCTTAAAGAACCTGTAAAAATTGGCATTGGTATCCATACAGGTATTGGGGTTATTGGTACTTTAGGTTCTGAAAAAAGAATGGATTCTACAGTCATTGGAGATGTAGTTAATACCGCGTCACGTTTAGAAAGTTTGACTAAGAATTATGGTTGCTCAATTATTGTAAGTGAACCAGTAATTTCAGAGATAGAAATATGTAAAAATAACTGTCAAGCACAGGAATATATAGAAGATAAATTCAGAATTATTAATCAAGCAGAATATTCAGACACTCAGTTACAAAATAATAATCTATTTTCTGAGCAAATTTATTACAGATGGATAGATCGAGTGACGCTTCGTGGAAAGCAGAAGGCTACAAATATTTATGAATTATTGGGGACTGAAAATAAAATTATTGAAGCAGAAAAAATTTCCAACCTATCGATATTCAAGAAAGGAATTAAGGGTTGGCAGGTAGGTAAATTTGCAGCAGCTTTAGAATATTTTCAACAAGTAACAAGACAAAACTCTACTGATACTATTGCCAGTCTATATGTTGAACGTTGCCGAGAAAAACTTGGTAAAAAGGAAGAAGGAAGAAGGAAAAAGGAAGAGGGAATAGAGAAGAGAGAGGAAGTTTATTAAGCAATAAAAAAACTAAATTGAATGAAATTTGATGAATAAATACAATCTAGTCAATTCCAAATTTTTGATAGTCTTCATGCTAAAAAAACACTATTAATCAAAAAATTGCATTGGGCAATTGCATTAGCTGAAGAGACTGGAGAGGCTGAAAAAGAAATAAAAAAAAATCTGATTTTTAATTCTCAATCTGATGAAGAAACTGTAGATAAATTATCTGAAGAATTAGGTGACGTATTACTTTGCATCAGTGCATCAGTATGATTGCTTCATACTATCAAATTGATTTAGACTTCATCGTAGAAGCTTCTTTGGATAAAATGCAAAAACGCTTTAGTCAACAATCGGAGTAAATGTTATGGTTAAATAAGTTAAATTAGAACTGCAAAAAAAAATCCTTAACTGAACAGTATTGGATTATATTACTCCGAAGCCAACAGATTTGGTATTACAAAAAAAAACTGGACCTGATAATTATCAAATCCAGAAAAAAATAATGATAAAAATTTATCTTTTTATTTTGGGTTTAATACCCCACCATCTACACAGTTTTGACAATTGGTTGGGGTTTGAGTCATCATCCATTTTTTCTTCCTTCTTCAATTAACCAAAACGACCACTTACATATTGTTGAGTAGCTTCTTCCTTTGGGTTCTGGAAAATATTGTGAGTTTCGTCAAATTCAACCAAATAACCAAAACGTTTACCACCCTCAGCAGCTTTAGCATTAAAAAAGGCAGTTACATCCGCCACCCTAGTCGCCTGCTGCATATTATGAGTCACAATAATAATAGTGTAATTTTCCTTAAGTTCATTAATTAACTCCTCAACCTTAATAGTAGAAATAGGGTCAAGAGAAGCACAAGGTTCATCCATCAAAACCACATCGGGACTAACAGCAACCGCACGAGCAATACATAAACGTTGTTGCTGACCTCCAGAAAGAGCAAAACCACTTTGCCCCAGTTTATCCTTAACCTCATCCCAGAGAACAGCTTGTCGTAGCGATCGCTCTACTATCTCATCCATTTCTTCTTTGGACTTAGCCAGGCCATTAATTCTCACCCCATAAGCAATATTATCGTAGATTGATTTAGGAAAAGGATTAGGCTTTTGAAATACCATTCCAATACGTCGGCGTACTTCTACAGGATCAATATCTGAGTCGTAAATATTCTGATTATGATAAAGAATACGACCTTCTAAATGAAAAATACTAATCAAATCATTTAGGCGGTTAAAACATCGTAACAATGTACTTTTGCCACAACCTGAAGGTCCAATAAAAGCAGTTACTTTATTCTTTGGAACTTCCATAGAAACATCTTTTACGGCTTTAAAATCTCCGTAAAAAATGCTGACATTTTCTGCAGAAAGAGCAGGAGCAGATGTTTGCTTAGAAACATTTTTTTGAAGTTCTGGCATTAGATATTACCTCCTAAATTTAGTCTAAAAATTATTTGTTTATTTGCCATTTTTAGCGATCGATTTCACCTTTTAAAAAGAACGAATTTACCTTAAGCTCAATCCTATTTTTTTCAAGGATAGGTAATCACCAATTCTTAATTATTAATTGTTGAACATAGCCTTGATTAATTAAATAGAGGTAAAAATTTTACGCTTTTTAGAAATGCATAATTTAATTTCATGAATTAACCAATATTTATTGAAAAATCGGTATTAAAACACTCAAAAAAGAAGTAATTTTGGTAGATAAATTAATAAATAAAACATCATTAATTAATCACTATTATTTATCTTTATCTTTTACCGAATAATTAACTAATTAATAATTAAATAATTATGGTTTAAAGCCTCCCCTTTGAAGGGGAAAAAAGCAGTTGAGGGATGGCGAGGTCCCCTGCTCTTATCAGAGCCACTCCGAAGATCGCCATATCCAATCAACCAAGAGAAGAAATAGTATTTCCTTATAT
>NZ_CEZPJD010000054.1:0-20115 GCF_983059655.1 Okeania sp. | reverse complement strand
GATATATCTGAAATAATTCCCAACAATATGCTATATTATAGAGCTACTGCGTAAACCTTATTCTATTTGTATAATGTTTATTAACAGAATAGTATCGGTTTATTTGCAGTTCTTTATTCCAGAAAATTAGGTATAAAGCCTCGCCCATAAGCGGGCGATTTTTAGTTGGTTTTATTTCAATAAATATGTTATTATACTGTTAGTTCAGATAGGAATTATGAAAACTAGATTTAGATATCGTATCTATCCAACACCGGGACAAAAATACCGATTGGCAAAGCTATTTGGTTGTGTCCGTGTAGTTTGGAATGATAGTCTAGCTTGCTGCCAAAAAAAGTATACTTCAGGAGAAAAGAAACCCATTAATTCTGAGCTACAAAAGCTTTTTATTACTCAAGCTAAAAAGACTGAATACAGAGAATGCTTGTCAGATGTTTCTAACATACCATTGCAGCAATCATTGAATGATTTAAACCAGGCTTATCAAAACTTTTTTAAATCGACTAAAGGTCAGAGAAAAGGTAGACCTATTAGACCTCCTAAATTCAAAAGTAGAAAGTCAAAGCAAACTGCTAGGTTTACAAAGGGAGGATTTAAAGTTGGTCAACATAAAGTTTATTTGGCTAAGATTGGAAAGCTGAAAATAGTATGGTCAAGAGAGTTACCTGCTGCTCCATCATCAGTAACAGTAATTAAAGATTCAGCTAATAGATATTTCTTGAGTTTTGTAGTAGAAATACAACCAGAAGTCTTACCTCAAACTGATAATTCAGTAGGTATAGATTTAGGTATCAAAACCTTTGCCATATTTAGCGATGGCACAAAGGTTGATGCTCCTAAGCCACTGAAGAAACGAATTAAGAAGTTAAGAAAGTTAAGTAAGTCATTATCTAATAAAACTAAGGGGTCTAAAAGGTATGAAAAAGCACGGGTTAGAGTAGCTAAATTCCATGCCAAGCTGAAAGATACAAGGACTGATTTTCTACATAAATTATCTACTGAAATAATTCGTGAAAACCAAACAGTTGTTTTAGAAGTATGACAATGTATCTGGTATGGTTAAGAACCGCAAATTATCCAGAGCAATTTCTGATTTAGGTTGGAGAACATTCAGGACTTTTTTAGAAGGAAAAGCAGAAAAATATGGTCGCGATTTCAGAGTAATTAGTCGTTGGGAGCCAACATCCCAAGTTTGCTCAAATTGTGGCTTTAAAGGTGGGAAGCTAGACCTTCAGGTGCGAGAATGGGAGTGTCTCAACTGCGGTGCAAAACATGATAGAGACGAGAATGCAGCAATAAATATATTAGTCGCGGGCGGGCAGTCCGAGACAAAAAACGGACGTGGAGGCAAGCGTAAGACTACCGTCAAGGTAGCAGCAGCCTGTGAAACGTAAACCCACCGAAGAGCTACGGTTCAGTAGGAATCTCCGTTCCTTCAGGCCGGAGAGGATGTCAAACCAGAATTATTACCAGAGGCACTGGCTATAGCTCAACAGATTCAGTCTGAGAGATATCATGCTCAAGTTCTCAGTGCTTTGGCTAATAAACTCTCACGAATGCCAAAAACTCAACTTTACCCCCTTTGGCAAAATACCCTTCACACCCTATCCCTTAGCACTCGCCCCGACTTACTCTCAGACATAGCAGCATAACTCATACCTTTGTTCATAACATATCACTTTTTTCCATAATGTTTGTTAACAGAATAGTATCGGTTTATTTGCGCTTATTTTTTCTAGGTTTTGCTGTTTGGATGCTAGCTTTCTATTTTTTGATTTCAAATCCTAATGTAGAGGTTAATGCTCAAGATTTACCTCCTCTAAAAACTTACCCCTTACCAGCAACTTTGGCACAATGGAATGACACCAGTAATAGCGGTGATTATTTCGATCGCATTGAAGTTCAGGATGTAGGTTATTTAATTTGGTCGCAGTTTCCCATTAAAGTTTATGTCGAATCTTCCAATAATGATGAGTCTCGCTCTCGTCAATGGGTTAAGACTGTAATAGATGCTATCTGGGAATGGAATACTTATTTACCCTTGCAAATAGTAGATAACCCAGAAATTGCCGGTATCAAAATTTTTAACAAACGACCTCCTTTAACCCCCGGAAATTTAAGAGCGCGTTCTGCGGAGACTCGCTATCAGCTACATGAAGATGACAACGGAACTTTATCTCAGAGTTTCATAATTTTGTTAAGTCCAATGCAAGTAGGTAAATATCTCCCTGCCGCTGCTCGTCACGAATTCGGTCATGCTTTAGGTATTTGGGGTCATAGTCCTGAAAAAACTGATGTTATGTATTATTCTCAGGTAGCAGAACCTCCTCCTATTTCCGCTAGAGATATTAACACCCTGAAGCGGATTTATTTGCAAGAAACTAGATTAGGACTTTAAGAATTTAGAATTTAGAATTTAGAATTTAGAATTACCTCTTCTTATAAATTAAGAGGATTGGATCGATGGATTTTTTTTCTTTTTTCTACATTCATGGAGAAGCTTTATACCAATTTGAAAAAAGAATTCTACAAAAAGGTAGACTTTACTCGAATATGCTTAAAAATAGCAAATTAAGTTCATTTCAGATAGTTATTTATATTGTTTTTCCTTTTTTTTTCAACATTTATCCCTTCTTCCTTCTTTCCTCTTCTTTTTTTCTTACTTCTACCATTTGTAACAAACATTTATTAAATTGGTATTATACCTAAATTTTTCGGTAAAATTCATAATGGAAAAAGCTTTAATTAATCAATAATCAAGAGGAGTTTAGAAATATGGCAGCAAAAAAAATTCTGATGTTAGTAGGCGACTATGTAGAAGACTATGAAGTAATGGTACCTTTTCAAGCATTACAAATGGTCGGTCACACAGTACACGCTGTTTGCCCTGACAAAACTTCCGGTCAAACTATCAAAACTGCTATTCATGACTTTGAAGGTGACCAGACCTATAGCGAAAAACCAGGTCACAACTTTACTTTAAATGCTACATTCGATGACATAGACCCCAGTGAATATGATGCTTTAGTCATTCCTGGTGGTCGCGCTCCAGAATATATTCGCCTCAATGACAAAGTTTTGACAATATGTCATCATTTTGCCGAGAATAACAAAGCGATCGCTTCTATTTGTCATGGTTTACAAGTGCTAGCTGCTGCTGGCGTTTTAGAAGGGAAGCGTTGTACTGCTTATCCAGCTTGTAGCCCTGATGTTTTGAGAGCAGGTGGTAAATATGTAGAAGTAGCTGTAGACCAAGTAGTAGTTGATGATAAGTTAGTTACAGCTCCTGCCTGGCCTGCTCATCCGCAATGGTTAGCAGCATTTTTGCAAGTTTTGGGAACTGATATCAAATTCAGTTGAATACTTATTATATAGTTGGGGTTGAGGAGTAGGGGAGTAGGGGAGTGGGGGAGATTGAAGTAATTATAAAATTATCAACATATCAAGACTTACGCATAACTACCACATACAGCCGTTAACCCCTACAAATGGTCTATACTCAGAAAACTAAGTATAGCACTACAAGTGCGTTGCTGAATCGAAGTATGAATGCGCGATTGTTTGGTTCTGGTAAGCCCCCGCGCATCCCCCAAAATTGGGGGACTTTTAGAGTTTTATTCCCCCCAAAGTTGGGGGGTTAGGGGAGCAAAATCATACCCAGAATCAGCAACGCCAGCACTACAAGAATTGGGCGCGGACATTTTTCAATGCATAAGAAGTACAGAGATTAGCAGTTGAATGAATGCAAGTGCGTGCATCTTACCCGCGATGAGTGTACCTCATAACGCGCGGAAACTGCTATAATAGATAACTAACTAACTTCCTAACTTCTCTAACGAATATATTCTTTAAGGATACTATTACGATTTGGATGTCGTAACTTCCTAAGAGCTTTTGCTTCAATTTGTCGAATCCGCTCGCGAGTTACATTAAATATTTGACCAATCTCTTCCAAAGTTTTCATCCGACCATCATCCAAACCATATCGTAAGCGTAATACATCCCTTTCCCGTGGACTTAAACTATTTAAAACACTTTCCAAGTCTTCTCGTAGTAAATTTTTGGATACTTGGTCTTCAGGAGTTTCCCCATCTGATTCAATGAAATCTCCAAGTCGAGAATCTTCTTCTTTACCGATCGGAGTTTCCAGAGATATTGGCAGTTGAGCTGACTTAGCAATAAAACGCAACTTTTCTATGGTCATTTCCATGTGAGTTGCTATTTCTTCTTCTGTGGGTTTGCGACCCATTTCTTGAGAAAGGAGTTTGGTCGTTTTCTTAATCCGGGATATCGTTTCATACAGATGAACTGGTAGGCGAATAGTACGAGATTGGTCTGCGATCGCTCTGGTAATAGCTTGACGAATCCACCAAGTTGCATAGGTACTAAATTTATACCCTTTTTCATGGTCAAATTTTTCTGCGGCTCGAATTAATCCCAAGCTACCTTCTTGAATCAAATCTTGGAATGACAAACCTCGGTTCATGTACTTTTTGGCGATGGAGACCACTAAACGCAGGTTCGACTGTACCATTTTTTCTTTAGCTCTACGTCCAAGTATTAAGCGACGCTTAAACTTTAACAACTCCATGTCTACAGCGTCTGCCCACTCACTAACTTGTGGTTCCCGGTCTAAATGGTACATTAGTTCTTCTCGAATTCGCTCCAATTCCAGCAAATCTGCAATTTTACGCGCCAGTTCGATTTCTTCATCAGCTCTTAATAGCCTAATTCGTCCTATTTCTTGTAGATAAAGACGAATAGAATCTTCTGTATAATGCTTTTTTTTGCCCGCAGCCGCAGTCTTAGTACGAGACTTAGCAACTTTACCAGACTTTAGGTAGTTCTCATCAGACTGAGCATCTGTATATCCTTCTTTCTGTGTAATTAAGATTTCTAACTCATTATCTGGTTGTCTGGCTGGGGTTTGCGGAAACAATTCGCTAGGATCTAGCTCAGGCTGAATGGTGGTTTCGATTACGTTGTTAGTCTGGATCATGTCGCGTTCCTCATGCTCCTTAAATTGAAGAATAAATTACTTTACAGAAGTTTTCTGTCTATCTGAAGACAGTATAGCTAGTGACCAAACCTATATGGTTTATGTTTGTTCTGGAAAATTAGGCAGTTCGCTACATAAGCTTTGAATAGATATTTATTCAGGGCTTACTTTATTTATATTGAACTTTTTTTCCTCGTATTTAGAGTGTCAGATTCTGGTTGGTAGTCATGCCAACATCATTTTCATTATCCTCACTAAACTGTGTTGTAACTGCTCTTGCGTCTCACAGGCCAATGCTCTTTTAGGGACATTCTCAAAGAAAGTTCGTCTATCAAGACGATTCAAGTCTTATTTAGCCTTTCTGGTTCTGACAAACCTTTATCTCCTCATTGAGAAGAACCCGCATAGTTACCTTTTTTCCCATAACTTACTTTTGCGTAAGTATACAGATTCAAAATTTTTACTAGCAGACAAGTATGAACTATTCTGAAACTTTTATCTGTCTGACTATTTTGCATAAGTCATGTTTCTGATCTTTTACTGATAGTTTTGGCTACAGTAAGAGTTTTTCTTTGTCCGATTAGAGCCATAACTTTACTTTCTAGTTAGCATATCTTTATGTTAGTTAGTTGGGTAGGAATCGACACATACTGAGAGTCTGAGCGTAATCTAGCATTCTGTTTGCTATTACCAATAAATTTTTACGCTTTAAGCTATTTAGAATATGTAAAATAACTAAAGCTTCAAGCCTATTAACAATAAAAGGAAACAGACACAGCCAATTTCAAATTCAAGAAGCGGTCAGCACTCAGCAATTATTTTTTTTACGTTGAAAAGGAGATTTTAACTCCTCCTCAATCATCCAGCTTATAGATAGAAACTGAGGATTTTAACCCAGAGCTACTAAAAGCTGATAGCTAGTTAATTCATCAGCTACCCATTCTCAAAAATGACAACTATTCAGACATGAAGGGTGTACCTCATAGTTGTCCCCCTTTCCATCCCCACTTTGGAGGTAAGAATTTAGATGAGGGTTTTTATTTCTAATCTAACAGATGACAAATAATATGCTAACCATAAACTTTTTACCCTATCCCAAAAAGGGACTAACCATAGCTATTACTTTTTTCTATTATACCTCCTTTTTTTTCTTCGCATTTACTCTTGCTATTACATCTCCTGTTCATCTTAGGGTTTTTGCTAAGATTTCTAGGTGAATATTTTTATTAGTTTAATGCTAGCAATAATTTATACATTAATTACCTCCACTATTTATCATGTTGAATTTAGAGAAATATTGCTAGTTTTTTCATACATGGAACTTAATTTTAACTATAGATAAAAATTTTGCCAAGCTGCGGATAGCTTATATTTTCAAGACTTGAATATCAGTAAGAATACTGATTCCTATATTATTATAATTAATTTTACTCTATCTGCCATAGTTGAAATCTAATTAGGGGAAAACTGAGTACTTCCCAGTTTAACAACTTAATTCGATCAAAAGTCACTCTTAATTATCCTCATACCTATGATTTTTTTGTAGTTACGGTCATTACATATCCATCTTTGTTATTTATTCTTCTGTAATCTAACACAGGTTAATTAATTATTTTAACTTTCATCTTAATTCTCACACTGTAATGTCAATCTTTAGATAATACCAAATAATTTCTATATTTGTAATTTGTTCATTGTTTTATTGTAACTTTGGAGCTAACCTGTGAACAAAAAAACTCTCTAGGTAGACTTCATAATCTGAAAGATATCTAAATTTAGAGATTTTGCTACTGTAAATAATACTTATCCTTATAAATCAATGACTATGATCGACTCTTCCCATACCTGGTATTATAACAGATACTCCTTATATTTAAGTTATCTCAAACTTTACCAATTAGGATTAAATATTACGTTAAGAGAAATTAATTTTTTGATGTTAAAAAGTTACCGTTGAGATTTATTAGTCAACTTTTGTAAAAACGATCTTAAGATTTTGAAAATAGAAAATATGAAATCAATTCATTTCAAGGGCTAAATATGAATATGGTTAATATTAACTGCTAAACATCAAAAAATAACAGACTACAATTTTTACCAGAAATTGATATTTATTAAGATTGATTAATTTAAGCGTGTCTTTCTCATATTTATATATTTCTTCTCAATAAGAGCCTTTTCTCAAAAATTTGATGTAATTTTCAACAAAAGGGCGAGTAATCTTTCTGTTAGTAATTCTTTGCCCACTATGATAGTGAATCTGAGCATGAACATGATAGCCAGAAGTTCTTCCTGTAAGTCCTTGAATACCAATTGCTTGTCCTTTCTTGATTCTTGTTCCTATTCTTGGTGGAGAACCTTGAACTAAATGGCCCATCAACCAATAATAATTAGTCCCGTCACACATAAGTTCAACTATCTGACCTGCACCTTGGGCAGTTGTAAAACTTCCATTTTTGCCTTGAAATCTAGTTCTACGAATAGTTCCTTGACAGGGCGCTGGAATAGGAATTTTTAATTTACCATTTTGCTCTAGAGTAAAATCGTAAGCTCCAGGAGGAGTATCGTCAATAAAATAGGGTGTATGAACTACATAAGGGAGAAACCGATCGGATTTGCCATAGTATGGAGGAAACAATGGACTAATTTTTGGGAAGTTATTTTGTACCCATTCTTGAACAATGTCAATTTTTTTTATAGTTTGCTCGAAAATTTTGACTCCTGTTTTTAGGAAAGGAGCTAACACTGTTATATAGATCAAAGATATAAAGATCAAAAAAACTAAAAAATTTTTAATACTGCCAGTATGACGATTATCTTTTGTATGATATGCAAGTTGTTTAATTATCAAAAAAAATGGTAATTGAGCGTGTCTTCTTGAATTTTTAGATATTTCCTTATGTTTTAATTTGAGCAGAGATTTTTTTGAAAAAAATTGCATAATTTAATTTTTATTATTACAATCAATTGGGAATTAAAAGACAATACGGTTAGACAAAACTGAAGATTGTTCTTAAAAAAGTTATCTTGATGTATCAAAACTTATAGACTATCCTATTCCTTCTTAAAGGAAACTATGTACCAATTAATAGTTTTGAAACATACTCTAACCGTAGAATTTCAAGAAGAAGATTAATGAATCTTAGTATTTTTCTAGTTTGATATAAAATTCTTCATTCTGTATATACTAAATTCCAGATATTGAGAGTAAAAAATATAAACTTTTAGACTTTATTTCTATATATATTAGTAAATTAGTAATCCTCAATCATTTGTAAAATATTCAAAACATACATAATTAAGATTGAAACTTTTCCTTCTATAATCTGTTGCTTTTGTTTTCTGGATAAAAAATTGTCTGTTATACAGTAATTTAATTTGAGTGGCTTCAACAAACTGGCAGCTTTTAGGTAAAAGGTGATAATGCTAGAGGCAATATGTAAGAAAGTTTGCCCTGCTTTTTACTTTTAGTAAATAACCAACTCTTGCTTGATATCTCGTTTTAAAAATCTATAGTAGTTTTAATTTAGTTATATAGGATACAGATGCTAAGGTGCAAAGGTAGCTATAATTAAATTGACTTAGTTAGTTATATGCGTATCAAATAAGGTCAGCTAATCTTAATTACTTTTTTCCTCATCCTCCAAGCTAAATAATCATAATCGACACATACTTCTAGTTTATAGTATTTAAAAATCAAAAACTGTAGTAATTATACTACTAACTAATACCAATTTTATATGAAGTGTCACAGAATTAGGTGTTTAGGTACTGGGTATAATACTAATTTTATCTAAAAATGACATAGAACTATTAAATTGATTGACTTATATATCTCGATCTAAAATCAACTTTGATTTCTGATTAAAGTATCATTCTATGCAATTTCTTATAGATTTGCTATGAGGAAATAGCAAAAAATCAATCATCTAATTCTTGGATTCCTTATTATCCTTGCTAGCCTAAATTGTTTATGCCTGTTACCTTTTCCTTGTTCTAAAAAAATATATTTTGATTTAAGGTCCCTAATCTGAATTAATTTGAGTTATCTTTAATTACCCACTTCCATAAAATATTAGTAGGACCTTGGGCACTAATCTGACGTACTTGTTCTTCTAAACGCTTTTGTTCTTCGGGAGATAAACCCCAAAGAATATGTTTACTTTGCCAAACTAAAACAGCAGTTGTCATACCAATGCACAAACTTAAACCAAGTGTCGGTAACCTATGATAAATCAAAGCGTAACGTACAGCAATCCAAGTAAAATGCTCTGCCCACAAAGAAATTTCTCTACGTAAACTCCAGAGACTTAGAAAACCAATACTCATCCAGAGCAACCCAACTATCAGCCATCTAACGTAGATGATTAGTCTGTAAAGTCTTTCAACTCGTACTTTTAACACTGGATCATCTTTGTTCATTTTGAATAAGAAATAAGCAAGAGGTAAAGACCTCTATGATATACCAACTTAATCAAAGACTATGACAAAACTTTTTACAGGGAATGAGGAAAGAATCAATCATTATAATTTTTAAATTATCATTTTCCAGAGTTATTTTTAAATAGTATTTTCTTGGTCTTCTACTAATTGAAAATTTTCTACTACTGGGTTAGGAATAGATTGACCAATACGCTCGCGCCACCAAGCTAAAAGTGTACTAGCAATAAAAATACTAGAGTAAGAACCTGCAATAAAACCAATAATTAAAGCTAAGGCAAAATACTTTAAAGTTTCACCACCAAATAGAAGAATACCTACTAACGGTAATAAAGTAGTCACAGTTGTATTAATCGATCTGGTAAAAGTTTGATTGACTGCATCATCAACAATACTATCTATTGATTCTCCTGGATAGCGCTTAATTACTTCCCTAACTCGGTCATAAATTACCACGGTATCGTTAACCGAAAATCCAATAATAGTAAGTAGGGCAACCAAGAATAAACTATCTACCTCAACACCAACTACTAAACTAATAATTGAAAAAATGCCCACCGTCACTAATATGTCATGGAACAGAGCGACAAAAGCAAATACTGCATAGTCCAACTGGAATCTAAAAGTTAGATAGACAGTAATAGCAAAGAAAGCAACTAGGAGAGCTGATAGCCCAGAAGTAAAAATTTGCCGTCCCAAAGTAGGGCCAACAGTATCAATTTGTGTGGAACTTGGATCGAATTCACCAAACTCTGAACTTAAAGCAGCGATTAATTTAGTTCTCGCATCAACATCTAGAGTTTTGGTGCGTATATCAAGAGCTTGTCTTTCTTCTCCTACAACTTGAATCTTACTATTACCTAAATCTCGATCGCTCATTATTTCTCTAACAGCAGCAATATTAATAGCTTCATTACAACTGTTGGGCATATTGCAATCTAGTTCAAGTTGCAGGCGAGTACCACCAACAAAATCTAAACTTGGACGTAAAGGAGCTGCAATATCTGGCCTAGTCCAAGAAATGACCATGGCAATTAAACCACTAATGATAATGGCTCCTGAAATTGTCCACCATAGCGATCGCTTTTCAATAACACTTATTTTCATTTTTTACTGATCTTATAGCGCTGCACGCTAGGGTATAGGGAACTTTCAGCAATTAATAATTAATAATCACCTCTCCTTTAAAACGGATAGGATTGACTAATCATAAAAATTTTTCTTTATTATCCCCTTAAAAGGAGAAGCTTTACACCACAATTTTTCGGTAAAAGGGTTTTAGGATTGAAAAATGTCCCTGCCCAATTCTTGTAGTGCTACATAACTTATTTTATAGAATAGGTGATCGAGAAATAGCTCAGGTCAAGGTACAAAATGTTAATTCAACTATTTACAGTGTTTCATCTGTAGCAGGTCAAGATGCCCGCACTGTGTAAATATCGGCGACGGCCGTTTGCTGGCCTATATTCCGTAACACTTTTACTCCTAACCTGACTTCCGAGTCCTAATTCAATTTAACTCAGGACAAAATAATTTTGGTTTGCGGAATTGAGAAAAACCGATCGCCCAAAACATTAGAGTACGACTACAAGTAACAGCAGTAAACATACTAATAGCTACACCAATTCCCAAAGTTAAAGCAAAACCTTTTACCAAACCAGTTCCTAACCAGAATAGTGCTATACAGGCAATCAAGGTTGTAACATTACCATCTAAAATGCTGGAAAAAGCCCGATAAAAGCCAGATTCTACAGAACGATATAAAGTTTTACCAGCTCGTAACTCTTCCCTTGTCCGTTCAAAAATCAAAACATTAGCATCAACTGCCATACCAATACTCAGAATAAAACCAGCAATTCCTGGCAATGTTAAAGTTACCCCCAACAGAGCAAAACTAGCAATGGTAAACAGAGAATAGATAACTAAAGCTACATCAGCAATTATCCCAGGAAGTCGATAATAAAGTACCATAAATATTAATACCAGAATTAGGCCACCAGCTCCGGCGTAGACACTACGCTGAATACTATCTCGGCCTAGAGTCGCCCCAACAGTTCGATTTTCCACAATTTCTACTGACACAGGCAGTGCCCCACCTCGGAGTTGTACAGCTAATTCATTTGCTTGTTCGGCTGTAAATCTACCTTGAATTATCGCATTACCACCAGTAATTCCTGTTTCTGCAAATTCTGGACCTACAGTAGGAGCACTTAAAAGTTGGTCATCTAGAAAAATACCGATACTACGTCCAGTTCCTGCTAAATTTTTGGTAAGTTCTGCAAACTTTTCTCCTCCTTCTGAAGTGAAACGCAGAGCCACATTCCAAGTCTGTATACTTGGTGGTTTATCGGGGATAGCATCTGTTAGTTCTTCCCCTTTGATAGTGGGTTCTTTAAATAGTTCGGCGATCGCTTGATTTGTTTTTTTTAGAGATTCTAAATTTGTAGCTATGGCTTCTTCATCTTCACTATTTCTCAATAGTTCTTGCTCTACTAAACGTTGTCTTTGTATTTGGTATTCAATTGCTAACTGTTGCTCAGTACCCTGTAATTGTTCGCGGAAGTCCAGTTGAGCGGTACCTCCTAAAACCCGTTCGGCTTGTTCTGGGTCATTTACTCCTGGTAGTTGGACTAGAATCTGGTCTTGTCCTAGAGATTGAACTACTGATTCTGATACACCAAGACCATTGACCCGATTTTCCACAATTCTCAGCACTCCTTCCATGACTCGCTCGTCAATAGTAGGAACTTCCTCAGAGGTTTGTAGTTGAATAGTGAGTTGTGACCCACCTCGAAGGTCTAATCCCAGTCGAATCGGAATTTGACTCAATACTGTCACTGATGCTATTACTAGAACCAGAATTAAGGCTATATATGAATTTTGTCTGCGCATGATTTGACTAGCTGAAATCAGTATTTTGATAATTTAGGACTTAGGCAAAAACACTACTTATGGTAAGCAAAAACTATAACGTTATAGATATATAGTGTATACATCTCAAAAATGTATAATTCTTGTAACTGTTATTTTATTTTTTATCTAATGGGCAGGACACCCCCACTTAGTTCTATGGCCAATTCTTTTGCTTGTTCGGCCGTAAATCTACCTTGAATTACGGCCTGTCCACCAGTGATGCCTGTTTTTGCAAATTCAACACCAACGGTTGGGGCACTCAATAATTGGTTATTGAGAAAAATGCCGATACTACGTCCAGTTCCGGCCAGATTTTTGGTCAGTTCGGCAAACTTTGTTGCCCCTTCTGGTGTAAAATAGACCGTTATATTCCAATTATCTGTACTGGGGACTGGTTCAGGTACAGGACCTCTGATGTGTTGGTTGTTAATGATAGGTGGTTTGAATAGTTCGGCGATCGCTTGATTTGTTTTTTCAAGGGATTTAAGGTTTTTAGCGATGGCCTTTTCATCTCCACTGTTTCTCAATAGCTGCTGTACAATACCTATACAATTCCGGCACTCACTAGGTAAAACCTGGTAATGCAAGTCTTAGATGTTTGCTTCTTGCTTCAACCTGGTCGGCCGCCCTCTTCCAGTTCACAAGCGTAAATTCGGGCACAGCCTTCCCTATTTTCTTGATTAACTTCCCCATACTGAGATAACACCAGTGCCGCATTCAAGTCCCGGTCTATTCTCATTCCACAATGAGGGCAATTAAAGGTGCGGTCTTTTAGCTTTAATTCTTGGTTAATACAACCACAATTATGGCAAGTTTTGGATGACGGAAACCACTGGTCAGCTAGCACTACTGTCCCACCAGAGCTTACGATCTTGGTTGTCAATCGTTGTCTAAATTCATAGAGTCCAAGCCTTGCTATTGATGCTGCCAATTTAGTGTTTTGCATCATCCCTTTCACATTTAAGCTCTCTAAGCAGACCTGCTTAATTTGAGTTACTAATTTTGTAGTAGTTTTCTCTATGAAATCCTTACGCACGTTCTTCACACGACTATGGTACTTCGCGAGTTTTTTGTAGTATTTAATCGCATTTTTTGAAGGTGGTTTACCTTTACCTCCTAGTTGTTTATTGCGATTGCGCCATTGAAACTTAGGCAGGTTTAATTGCTCTAGTTTAATAGAGTCTGGAAGGCTTACAACTTCGTTTTTCCCCTTTTCTTGGTTTGCTATACTTGCAAATTGTTTGACTCCAACATCTATACCAAAAGTTTCGTATTGTCGCTCATCTAATAGAGGATGAACTGGCAACTGCTCGGCTTCAATTGCTTTAACTAACAAACCATTTTCCCCCTGTTCTACTAATAGTAAAAGTCTGACTTGCTGTGGAGTAAGGTATTGATTCCCATAATCGAAAAGTTCCTAATGTTGGTATTTTAATTTTTTTACCAGGACTAATAGTTACTTTTCCATTACTGTCATAAACCGTAAAAGATTGTCTGTCTTTTTTCCTTTTCAATTTAGGATATTTACTGATTCCCTATTTCGGTTTAAATGCTTCACCTAGATGTTGAAAAGCGCTTTGATAAATGCGAGAGGAATAATCATTTGTCCAGGCATATTCTGGTTGCTTTTTCACATAGTTAGTAAAGACTTTTTTAGCTTCTAAAATGCGTAATGTGTCACTCAAGCTAACTTTCTGACCACGCTTGTTAACTTTGGTCATGGCAGAAGTTCCATTAACCATACTGAGGCCATAGTTGTAAACGAAACGAGTATAACCAGCACATTGAGCCATAAGTGATCGCTCCTGATTACTGAGTTTTAATTCCAATTTTTTGGCGTACAATCAAATCACCTCCAACCACATTGTCAACTATTTTTTTGGCTAAGTCAAAAAAATCCCCATCAGATGTGTCAGTTATTGCCGGAAATTGCCATAGATATTGATACTAGCAATCAGCTCCTTCCATGACTTGCTTGTCAATGATAGGAAATTCTTGTGAGATTTGTGGTTGAGTAGTTAGTTGCGACCCACCTCTGAGGTCTAATCCTAAACGAATTAGAATCTTAGTTAATACTGTGACGGATGCTATTACTAATAACAGGATTAATGCTAGATATGAATTTTGTTTTCCCATGATTTGACTGGCTGATTTTTTTTCTCTAGCTTGAGTGAATTAATTATTAATTAAGTAGGGCTTACCGATCCAAGATAAAAGCACTGACAGGTAATTTTTTTAGCTTTTTTTTGCTATAAACAAAGTGCAACTTTTTAAGCTTGAGCAACCAAAAAATTAGAATAAAAGGCAGAATAATTACAGCAGAATTAAGGGATAAAATATCTGACTACCTACTCTCAATTCCCTATTATTCCTTAATATGTCCTCCTAGCCCTTACCACAAGACTTATTCAGTAAAACCTAAGTAGAGATATAGAAAAAACCAAAGTAGATTAGGAAAAAGTGAAATTGCCTAAAAATTTTTCTCTGTTCCATAAATATTTCATCATAACGATAATTTTAAACGCCTGCCCTTGATTAATTCTTATTAATTGTTAATTATTTTACAGGGAATTTATAAGTTTAATTGAACTTAGAGATAGAGGCTCCAGAAAGAACATCTATCTCTATATAGCGCTTTTCACATGGATAGACTACAGTTAGTTATGGGCAACCCAAAAGCATTTTTCTACTCCCTACTCCCTACTCCCTACTCCCTACTCTAAGTGCCAAAAATAATTTTGTGGTCTACTCAAATGAAAAGCGCTGTAAAATAATTAACAACTGCTTAAACTCGCATTGCTACCATTTTTTGTACTGCTTCAACAATCTGCTCTGGTTGTACAATTGTCAATCTTTCTAGCGTACCGTTATAAGGTGTCGGAATATCTTGTGAAGATAAACGTAAAACTGGTGCATCTAGTTCATCAAATAACCTCTCATTAATTGATGCAATTAACTCAGCACCAATACCACCTGTTTTCATACACTCTTCGACAATAATTACCCGGTGAGTTTTCCGAATAGAAGCACCAATAGTTTCAAAATCTAGAGGTTTGAGAGATATTAAGTCTATTACCTCTGGGTCATAACCCTGCTTTTCCAAACTTTTTACTGCTTGGGTAACGTGGTGACGCATTCGAGAGTAGGTCAAAATAGTTACATCTTTTCCTGTCCGTACCACTTCTGCTTTGTCTAGAGGTAACAAATATTCCTCTTCTGGCAAGTCTTCCTTCAAATTGTAAAGGAGGACGTGTTCAAAAAATAAGACCGGATTATCATCACGGATAGCTGCTTTGAGTAAACCTTTGGCATTGTAGGGGGTTGAGCAAGCTACTATTTTCAGACCAGGAACAGCTTGAAAGTATGCTTCTAATCTTTGGGAATGCTCTGCGCCTAACTGGCGACCTACACCACCAGGGCCACGAATAACTAATGGTATTTTGAAGTTACCACCAGAGGTGTAGCGCAACATTCCAGCATTATTAGAAATTTGGTTGAAGGCTAGTAGTAAAAAGCCCATATTCATGCCTTCAATAATGGGTCTTAACCCAGTCAGAGCTGAACCTATGGCCATTCCTGTGAAGCTATTTTCTGCAATGGGAGTATCAAGGACACGCAGTTCCCCATATTTTGCATAAAGGTCTTTGGTAACTTTGTACGAGCCTCCATATTGACCTACATCTTCACCAAGAACATATACAGCCTGGTCACGGGCCATTTCTTCATCAATGGCTGCACGGAGAGCATTAAATAATAAAGTTTGTGCCATCTAAGGGTTTGATTATATGAATTTTAGGTAACAGTTCCCAGACTAATCTCACGATTAGAAATGGGCTTCTCAATGACTCGACCTAATTGTTTAGGACATGGCATAGAGCTTTGTCAATCATTCTGCTCTAGCAAGTAAGCCCACTTTCAGTTTCGGGTTTTTGAGCTAGTTAGATGCTAATATTAACCTTTTAATGGATTGCTTGATCAGCTCGATGATAATTTTACTATTTGATTAGTAGCAAAAAGGCAGTATCAGCTATATTGCTGAGTGACATACTCCCACACGCTTGCTGGCGCTATAGTGTCGGCTTCTCGTTTCGTAGCCCTGCCATTGCATCGGGATCCACGAGCTTTAAGGACGGAATGCCCTACCGCCCTATTTTTGATATTTATCGCTGCATTCCAGTCGCGGTCTATGACAATACCACAATGCGGACAACAATGAGTTCGTATGTTTAATTCTTTATGGACTTTTTCCCCACAATTTGAGCAATCTTGGCTGGTATTTTTAGGGTTCACTCCTATAGTTTTCTGTCCAGCATTTCCAGCTTTGACAGTCAAAATAGACAGAAATTGACTCCATCCAGCATCGTTAATTGACTTACTCAAACGGGTCTTTGCTAGCCCTTTAATGTTTAAGTTTTCATAAGCAATAACTTCGGCTTTTGATAACAATTGATTGGCTGTTTTTAAATGAAAGTCTTTACGTCGATCGGCTACTTTTTTATGTTGTTTAGCAACAGCTTTAACAGCTTTCAACCATCTTTTGCTTCCTTTCTTTTTACGGGATAAACGTTTTTGTAGTGTCTTTAATCGTTTCTGAGATGAGCGATAGTATTGAGGGATGGGGATAGACTCTCCTTCACTTGTTACTAAGAATTCTTTCAACCCCATATCAATTCCCAGAGTATTTTTTAAGGTAGGTTCAACTTTACTTGTTAAAGCTGGAACTGATTGATATTCTAGGGATAAAGTTACATAATAACCATCTGCTTTACGACTAATCGTCACTGTTTTAATTATAAAACCTTCTGGTATTGGACGATGCTGAATTAACTTTACCTTTCCTATTTTGGGCAAATTAATTTTATTTCCTTCAATACAGTTTTGTTTGATTTGAGGATAAGTAAAACTGCGATAACGTCCTTTTCCTTTAAACCTTGGTTTCCCTAATTTATGTCCATTTTTGTCTGCTTTAAACCATCTATCAAAGGCAAGTTTTACCCGTTTTATGCAATCCTGCAGGACCTGAGAGTGAATTAGCTTATATTCCGGAAATTTGTCTTTGGTATTGACTAAATCTTTTTTTTGAGAGTAATAATTTGGATGGTCTCTTAGTTGAGAGATTGGCATGCGCCTTGGGGCAGGCGTTAACTGGGCAGCGATTTTCTTCCCACCATGAGAATCTTTCACCTAACCGATAGTTGTACTGCCGACGCAACAATTCCAACCACATTTCTATGGTGGCGATTTGCTCTTTTTTGGGCCTTAATTTATATTGGTAAGCAGTGCGCATGGTGGAAAGTTTCCGGGGTTATTGCAATATCATAATATAAACTGCTTCAAATATTTAATTGATTTTCTATTTATATTAATATAAAAAGGGGTTAGCAGTGGAAATTTCTCTTGATAATTTGTGGAACCAAGTTTTAGAAAGATTGCAATTACAATTAAGCCGACCTACTTTTGAAACATGGATTAAAACAGCCAATGCCCAACAACTAGAAAATAACTGCTTGGTAATTTGTACCCCTAACCCTTTTGCTCGAAATTGGTTACAGAAATACTATGTAAAAACTATTGCTGATGTTGTACATGATATTCTCGGTCATCCTGTAGAAATTTATCTAACTACGACAGTGGGAGAAAGTACGGGTAAAGATAATTCAGAACCTATATGGTCAGAAAATAAGGTTGCCGATCTTTCAGAAAGTTTATCTAATCAAAAGCCTAAGCCAGCAAATCTAAATCCGAAATATATGTTTTCTAGGTTTGTGGTTGGTCCTAATAATCGTATGGCTCATGCAGCTTCTTTAGCGGTAGCTGAGTCTCCTGGACGAGAGTTTAATCCTTTATTTTTATGTGGTGGAGTAGGTTTAGGAAAAACTCATTTGATGCAAGCTATTGGTCATTATCGTTTGGAGATTTTGCCTGAATCTCAAATTTTTTATGTTTCTACGGAAAAGTTTACTAATGATTTAATTGTCGCTATTCGTAAAGATAGCCTCCAAAGTTTTAGAGAACATTATCGAACTGCTGATGTTTTGTTGGTAGATGATATTCAATTTATTGAGGGTAAAGAATATACTCAAGAGGAGTTTTTTCATACTTTTAATACTTTGCATGAAGCTGGCAAACAAGTAGTCTTAGCTTCTGATAGACCTCCTAATCAAATTCCTAGTTTACAAGAACGTCTTTGCTCTCGATTTTCTATGGGATTAATTGCTGATATTCAAGCTCCCGATCTGGAAACTAGGATGGCAATTTTACTGAAAAAGTCTGAGTATGAAAATATGATTTTGCCTCGGGATGTAATTGAGTATATCGCCTCTAGATATCCTTCAAATATTCGGGAATTGGAAGGTGCTTTGACTAGGGTTGTTACTTATATTTCTATTTCAGGTTTGCCAATGACTGTGGAGAATGTCGCACCTATTTTAAATCCACAAAATGAAAAATTAGAGGCATCTCCAGAAGCAGTTATTAAGGCTGTTTCAGAAGTTTTTAATGTGTCTATAGAGGATTTAAAAGGAAGTTCTAGAAAACGAGAAATTAGTTTGGCAAGACAAGTTGGAATGTTTTTGATGCGACAACATACTGATTTAAGTCTGCCAAAAATTGGGGAGGTTTTTGGTGGAAAAGACCATACAACTGTTATATATAGTTGTGATAAGATTGCCCAGCTACAAAATAATGACTTAAGCTTAGGCCAAACTCTCAGACAGTTGAGCGATCGTATTAATTTTGCCAGTCGTCATTAGTTAAAATTCAAAAGTCAAAAGTAAGAAGTCAAAAGTAAGAAGTAACGAAGTAACTAGAGTAAGTAGAACGGTGCAAAAAAACAGCAAGTTAGTAACGAAAAGTAAATTTGCCAAAAACTCTCTTCCCTTCTGCCTTTTGCCTTCTGCCTCCTGCCTTTTTATAACGATAATTTTCAATACCGACCTACTTATTATAAGAATTCGGTAGCTTAGTGGGTATTTATACTGTACGAATTATCTTTATTTAACTTTCTCATTCATCAAAATTTTCAGGAAAATATTAAGCATAAATACTTACTAAATTGTTAAATTCTATTGACTACTACAATTTTTTTCTTACTTTTGACTTGTATTTTTATGCTACATTTTTGTCGTGTGGAATGTAGGATTTATGCTTAACATTATAGCGCTACGCGCAATTCAAAAGTCAAAAGTCAAAAGTAATATCTGACTGAGTTTGAGAATTTATAAATGTCCTAACCTAAATCCGTAGTGCTATATCACTGATAATTTGACTTCCGAAATTACCTATCTTTGAAAAGAAGAGGATTGACTCATATGAAATATTTATACGACTTTTGACGATAAAATTTAAACTTTCGACTTGTGGAAAACTTGTGGAAAACTTGTGGAAAAATATGTAATCTGGACTATAATTGGAGTTTGCTGAAAAAGTCTTTTTTTCAGAGGAGGAGCCAGAATTCAAGAGGAATGAGAATTATAGAAGAAGTAGTCAGAAGAACCGTCTCTTGATTTTTATGCCATAATTGTCCCAAAATACTAGCTTTATGCAGCTCTTTAGACCGAAAAGCTTGCACTTTTTTCGATCAAAAAAGGCTGAAACCAATATCAGTCAATGCTTTAATATTTAATCAGCAAGCCCTAATCGGATCAAAACAACTATAGCGCTACGCAAATATTTTAGGACATTCCTCTATTCCATATTCCCAGATCCAGTGTTCCCTTACAACTAAAATTTATTGTTTTAACCAAAAAACGTAGTGCTATAAA
>NZ_CEZPJD010000053.1:0-20210 GCF_983059655.1 Okeania sp. | reverse complement strand
GTTGTTGCTTGTGAACCACAAACCGTTACTTTTGCCCGACCTACATCTATTTGGTGTCCTGGTTGAACGTTTTGCTTGTTACCTTTTTCGTCTTCACAGAAAATGTTTCCTCTCTCAAGCTGGAATTTCAAAGCAACAGCAGGAGTTTTAGGAATATAAACAATACAAAGTTCGGGGTTACTCCCTATAGTTACAGTTTCTTTTCCCAGGTTCACCGTCCGAATTTCGTTTGGACCATAACTAATTTCCAGCCATGCCTTCCGAAATAGAACTTCTGTAATCACAATCATTATACCGATACAGAATCCTAATATGGCAGCACCTATTAATCTACCTGCTAGATCGCCAAAAGCTTCAGCGATAGATAGAAAGGCGATCGCTCCTAGAACACCACCAACGGCTCCACCAACTAAAGCTCGTTTTCCCTGTAAGTTAGGTATAAAGAATGCCATACCAAAAGCTAATAATGCTCCAAGTAGTGCCCAGGCCATGCTCCTACCTATAATTGCAACATCTGCCATTCCTCCATAAAATAATTCTCCCATTCCTCCTGCGACTAAACCTGCTGTCAAACTACCTGCAACTCCAGCAGTTCCTTGTAAAAAGTTGAGGGAGGTTCCTAAATAGCGTTTTTGTCCTGTGGTTAGAGCAATAAATGTACCAATAGCTAGTAAGGCAGTCCACAAGCTAGTAGCAACGATCAAAGAAGTCTTTTGGTCTTTGGAAACTTCTTGTGTTCCAATGGCAGAAGCAATCTTTTCTCCAATTTTGGGTAAAATTTTGTCAAAGTTTTGTCGAGCAGCAGCAGTCCTAGCAAGGGAAAAAATTTCACCATCAATTTCTCTTTGTAACGGTTGGAATGTTGAACGGTCTCCATTGCTAATCACTAGATGAAGTTGGTCTATTCCTTGGTCTCGCGCAAATTTTTCGGCGGCTGCTATAGAGGGAGTTTCTTTATCTGGTATTTTAGGTGGAGCATCAGTAATCAAAAGAATAGCTTTAGTAGCATCCTCACGAAATGGTTGTCTTGCTCCTAAAACTAGAGCATCAATACTACTTTCTTTTGTATCTCCTCCATCAACCATTCTAATTTGACTTACTTTGGTTTTAAAGCTATTTGTATCTTTGGTGAATGGTTCTCCTGCAAAAGAAAGAATATTGGGTTCTTCTCCCTCAAAGCGATCGCCAAAAGCTATTAATCCTACCTGTGCGTCTAGTTCTCTTGAGTTTAAAGTAGAGACAAAATTATTGATGCCATTTTTAACCCCATTGATTTCTCCTTTCATGCTGCCAGTAACGTCTAATACAAATAAAACATCAACTTGCTGAAGAGCAGGGGTTGGCAGAATAAATGCCAGTAAGAATTCACCGATAATTGCACCTATTAAGCAACCAAATGCTGCTAAAATTCCGAATATTAGAATCTTTTTTAGAGCTGCTATTTTTTGATACATGATTCATATTTCCTTGATAATACAAATTCATTTTTTCTGATTTAGCATTTCACCAAATTTGATGTTATACCAATTGGAAAAAAGAATATTTCAAATGGTGAGGGCGAATGCCATTCACCCCTACAAGATGTGAAATAATTTTCTGAAATTACTGTAGTGTCAAAGTTTTGAGTCCATAAAATATTACTTTTGACTTTTGAGTTTTGACTTCCGTTGACTTTCGTGAAACGGTATTACTCATTAGCAGGAGTAGATTGTTTTTCTATGTACCATCGCCAACCTATGAAGGGCAATAATCCAAAAATAGTGCAAACAATTAACGTTCCTCCTAATATCAACATTCTGGTTATAAAGGGTAAACTAGGGATATTATTAATCCTAAAATTTTCTTCTGCTGAAAGTTCTCCTACCGTAATTTCAACAGTTTCTTTTTCGTATTGTTTAATAGAAGTAGGTTGATAACGAATTTCATATTCTCCTAATAGAGAAACTAGAAATATTTCTAATGCCTGACTAATCTCTGTAGAATTAGCAGAAAATAGGTATATTCCTTCTGATGCTTGAGCAAGTTTTTCTAGAACTTCTGGATCTATTTCATCATATTTACTACCCTGAGAATATCCATAACCCAAAGTATGTATAGTAATTTCAGGACTATTTTTAATTAATTTTTCTAAATCATTTAGCTCTGATTTTTTCTGGGATAAAACAGGGTCAAAACCATCAGAAACTAGAATAATTCCTAAACGAGATGGCTCTTGAGAACCTTCTTCTAAAAAAGGAGAATTTTCGTTGAGATATCTAATAGCATTCCCTAATGGCTGTCTAATATTTGTACTGCCACAAGGTTTTTTGTCTTTACTATTAAAACGATTTTCTAAGTCTGATAGTTGCTTCTTAAGTTCTGGAGCTTCAGGTGAATAAAATTTACTCAATGCACTATCATTAACTGGCGGTGGAAGATAACCTCCTCCACAATTTTCTCCATCCTCTGCAAAGGGAACAAGTGCAATTTTTGAGGGGTATTTTTTTTCGTCAATATCTTTTATAAAAGAGCGAATTGCTGCAATAGATGCTAACCCTCTAATTTGATTATTTCGATCTAATTGATTCATACTCCCTGTCACATCTAATAAAATAATAATGTTACTAGGGTCTGTTTTTTTTTCATCGTCATCTGGTGCTATTAGTCTAAAATTCTCAACTAACTCCCCATTAGATTTCAGTTCAATATCTTTTTTATCCAGTCCTTCTTTGAGTCTATTTTCCTCATCTAGAACTTTAAATTCAATTACAGCTTCTACTTGATGTTCTGTGTTGTTTTCGTCATAAGATTTAACAATTTTTAGAGTTTCTGCAGCAATAGATGACTGCCATGTTACTGTTAAACTTAATAAGCAAATAGCGCTATGCTTCAGGATCGAGAAATCGGTCATAAAAAACAAACCTCACATATTTTCGAGAATTTTGATTTTGAGTGTAAAGAGTAATAACGGTATTATGATAAAGCTCAATCTCATTTGGATCATCTATCAATTCTGAATCTTTGTCTAAATTAGGTGAACTATTTTCAGGTTGATTAGATATATTGGCATAAGGATTTGGGGCTGTCTTATTTACCGTTTCCGGTGGTTTAATCACAATTTCACTAGGAAGTTTTTTGAGGATATTGTTAGAAAAATTTTCAATAGTTGCTTTTCTACCATTGATTTTAATAGTAGCAATTTTACCGGGTAGATCGTTAACAATAATATCCGCTTGTTCTACATCAGAACCTATAATAATATTCCCTGTTTTGGGAAGTTCTACTGATAGTCCTTCTTCAATAGTAGTAGGTCGATTTCCAGAAGGAACATAAACCAATTTTAAACCACGGTCTTTGTAAGTTTTTCGATTGAGATTATTTGTAGTAGTATTACCTCCATAAATTCGTTCAAAACCGTATCCAGCTTTTAAGGCAAATTGACTATTAGGAGATTCGGTAAAGCTCAAGGCAAAACCAAGCATAGTTCCTAATAAAATAAAGCTCCAAATATCTTGTTTAATAATTATTTCGGAAAAAATAAACACGATAAAACTGACAACTAAGCTCGAACAAATACTTTTGACAAAATGATTTATAACTTTAGTTGTATCATTTTGTATTCCGCCTATTGTTGTTTTATTTAAGACTAATTTACTCCATGTCCGCAAGAGCCATGTTATTCCTTCTGCGAAACCAATAACTAAACCAATTATTAACCAGTCTATCAGTCTGATCGTCCAAGCAGGAAATATAGTTAGTTTAAAAACAAAACTCATTATTCCAGATAAAATTGCTCCCAAAATACTAGCAACAATGGCAATTATTAGAGGTAATTTAAGAACTTTCCAACCTTGTTTTAAGCGAGTTGGATGACTGAAAAAAACTTCTGCCATTACCATTGCAACTGCTAAAAAAATGGTGAGGATAAAAAATTTAATTAAATAGGGATATTGAGCAAAAAATGTCAGGTCTAAGCTATCCCAAATAGGTTTGAAATCTACCAGTAATATTTGACTGAAACTCCAGCCAAGCACTGATGCTAATAGTCCAACAATGAAGTATAACCAGTTACGCATAAAAATTAATTCTTATTATAAAAGTATTGATAAGTATGAACTTGTATTTTTTTCTTGTTGTACATAATAACCATTTTTGATAATCAAAAAATATTTGTTTAATGGCCAAGTCATGCCTTTTCTCTAAATATTATAGCAATTCCTATACTGCTATGGTACACAATTCTAGGTTTTAGGGAAAAGGGAATAGGGAATAGAACAGAAATTAATATCAAATTCAAAAAAGGTTGTTACACTATTAATCTCTAAATTCCCACCGCCATATCAAATGAGTGTAGCAATATTTTATGAAATTGGTATAAATGAAATTAAAGATAGCTGTGCCAAATTAGTTTGAGAAACCCTATGTTAATTATTTATGTTTTCTAGATACCTACTAATTTATAAATCCTTGAATGACAAACAGAAAGAGAGCAATCACTAATAGTATGATTCCTAATAAAAAGAAAGATATAACTATTTCAATTCTAAATGAAGCTAACCCTAGAATAATGGTTGCTATTATATTTAAGAAAGTCAAAAGAGTCAGGATATGAGCAACTTGCTTTATAGTTTTTTCTTTTACTAAGTATGAAAATAATGAAGGATTTACAGCAGTTTTCTTTAGTTTTAAATAAAGTCTGTGAGAAACTTTGCCCTTAATTTTTTGTTCTATTAAAGCCTGGAAAAATAAAAATTCTGTTTTGTGCTGAGAAGTATTTTTGCTAATTTGAGAAAAAATTTGAGTTATTTTTTTATATCCTTTTTTGTGCTTATTTCTATATTTTTTATTATTTAAGTTATGAAGAAAACCTTGAAAAGAGGAACTTGTACTCTCTTGTTGTTGCCCAGTATTACTACTTTCAGTAAGAATAAGTTTTTGGTATGACCAAAATATACCTTCTATCCAAATATTATTTCCTTCAGCAAAGAATCTTTTTAATTTTCCAGATTGATAGAGCCGAAAATTTTTTTGACGAGGCAATTGAAATCTGTCTTCAATAATATAATTTATAATCAACCACACGCCTTCCTCAATAGATTTTTTAAAATAAGGAGTATTTTGTCTTAGCTGAAAATATTTTAAATATTTAGCAGACTTCAAAAATTCTTCCCAAATATCATTTCTACTAAAGAGTAATTGCTGAAACAAATCTACTGCTTTTTCAGGTACTATTAAAGCACTGAGTGTATAGTAACGAATAATAGAAGATAAACTATTAAATTCTGTGATTATTTCTTCTATGCTCTTTGTTGCTAATTTTTGCCATTGTTGATAATTTTGTTGAATATCTGTTGTGATAAATTTAATTTGCTTTTGTGATAAATTTCCATTTTCGACAAAATCGTTGAAAATTGTATTTACAACCGTTTTTTTCTGAACTAACTCTGAAGGAATTCTATTTTCTTGTTGCGGATTTATACTAGGATTTGGTTGTGGCGATCGCTTCACTGTTTCTCGGTCTATATCGTTAACATTTACAATTTCCTGTATATATTCCGGAACAGTTTTTTCTTTGACAAAAAATGGATAATTCTTACCAGATTTCTTTAGACTAAAATAAAGTCTATGAGAAATTTCATCCTTGAGATTTTCTTCTCTTAAAGTCTGGAGCAATATAGACTTAAATTTTGGGCTAGAAGCAATTTTTAGAATGTTAGAATAGCCTTGTTTATACCGTTCTCGATATCCTTTAGTTTTTGACTGATTATAAAAATATTGAAAGGATGAACTTGTATTTTTTTCTTGTTGTGCATCATAACCACTTTTGAGCATCAAAAAGTCTTTGTCTAATGGTGAAACTATGCCTTTTATCCAAAGATTCTCTTCTTCAGTAAAGAACCTTTTTAATTTCCCTGGTTGATAAGGCCATTTTTGTTGAAGAGGTAACATAAATTTGTCTTCAACTATATTATTTATGATTAACCAAACACCTTCCTCAATAGATTTTTTGAACCAGGAATTGTTTTTTGTTGGTTCAATTAGATATTTAAGTCGTTGGCATGAGTACAAAAAAATATTCCAAATATCCTCTTTGCTAAAAAGTAATTGCTGAAACAAATCTACTGCTCTTTCAGGTACGATTAAAGCACTGAGTGTATAGTAACGAATAATAGAAGAGAAGCTATTGAATTCTGTGATTATTTCATCTCTGTTCTTTGTTGCTAATTTTTGCCATTGTTGATGATTTTGGGGGACGTTTGTTTTAATAAATTCAAAAATTTTAAGAGATAATTTTCCATTTTTGACAAAATTATTGAAAATTGTATTTACATTCATAGTTTTACTGGCGATCATTTTTCTAAATACCTAGTTAATAAGTTCTTGAATCACAAACAGTAAGACAGCAATCACTATTAGCAGTAGTGCTAAGACTAAGGGAAATATAACTACTTCAATTCCAAATTGAAGTAATCCTAGAATCACAGTTGCTATTACACCTAATATAGAAAAAATAGCTAGAATCATAGAAGTTTGATTTAACAATCTTTTAGCATTATTTGTTGATTGGTAATTTCTATAATTATTTGCAGGTCTTGTACTTTGAGTATTGTTGGGTACATTACCAAAAGGATTTGGATTTGTTCGTTGGTAATTTTCAGAATTACTTGGAGGTGTTGTATTTGGAACATTTTTGGGTGTACTATCAACAGGATTTGGATTTGTTGGTTGCGGATCTCTGCTAGGAGGTAGTTGTGGTGATCGCCGCCCTATTTTTCGTCCAATCCAATTCAAAATTTCGCATAAATTATCCCAAATATTTCTTTCTTTTACTAGGTCTGAAAATAATGGATAATTTGCAGCAGATTTATTCAGTTTAGAATAAAGTCCATGAGAAACTTTGCCCCTAAACTTTTGTTCTATTAAAGCCTGAAAAAATAAAAATTCTGTTTTGTTGTAAGAAGTATTTTTGCTAACTTGAGAAAAAATTTGAGTTATTTTTTTATATCCTTTTTTGTGCTTCTTTCTATCTTGTTTATTCTCTAAGTTATGAAGAAAACCTTGAAAAGAGAAACTCGTACTCTCCTGTTGTTGCCCAGTATTACTACTTTCATGAAGAAGAAATCTTTGGTATGACCAAAATATACCTTTTCTCCAAATATTATCTTCTTCAGTAAAGAACCTTTTTAATTTTGCAGATTGATAGTGCTGAAAACTTTTTTGAGGAGGTAATTCAAATCTGTCTTCAAAAATATTATTTATAATTAACCACACACCTTCCTCAATAGATTTCCTTAAATAAGGATCATTTTGTCTTTGCTGAAAATATTTAAAATCTTTAGCAGAATTCAAAAAAACATCCCAAATATCATTTCTACTAAAAAGTAATTGCTGAAACAAATCTATGGCTCTTTCGGGTACTATTAAAGCACTTAGTGTATAGTAGTGAATAATAGAAGAAAAACTATTAAATTCTGTGGTTCTTTCATTTATGTTCTTTGTCGCTAACTTTTGCCATTGTTCATAATTTTGCTGAATATCTGTTGTGATAAATTTAATGTTTTCTGGTGATAAATTTCCATTTTCGACAAAATCGTTAAAAACTGACTCAGCATTAAAATTACTTGATGTTGTCCCTTGATTAAACTGAGACAGAGAAGATGCTTGTTGAGAAGAGTAATTACTATGAGCTAATTCTCTTTGATTAGACGGAGAAGGGGAAAGTGCAAGTTGACGAGAAACTGTAGAATAATTTCTCTGAAAAAACTCCTGTGTTCCAGCTTGTATTAAAGTAAAATCTGTAGGACTTGCAACTGAGTCAACATTAAATGCCCAAGCAGCTTTTTTTCGATCGCCACTTACTAAACTTAAACAGGTTTTCCACATTTGTAGTAAGTTAATTTTACTCATCTCTAAACCTGGTTGAAGTAAACGCAACCCATCAAACATACTATAACCACAATTCAGAAAATCTAGTGACTCTAAATCTTGACTACTTAACGGAGAAATTTTATAACTTTTTTCAGACTTATTTTCCAAGATATCGAAAGTTAAATTATCGGGTTTAGCATTGAAAAAAAACCTAATTAAAGTTGTCATTGCATCATAATTTCTATCATAGGATTCCCGACAACAAAAATAACGTTTCACAGGAAAAATTCGATTAGCAAAGTCAATTGCAACAGAAATTACTGCTAAAACAGCCCATTCTTCAATAATTCTTCCTACTAAAGCATTTCCATGAACAAAATTCTCATTAAATTCTTTAAAACCCATCAAATCTCTAGTTTGATGAGGTAAATTTATAAAACTTTGATAATCAATTTTTTGAGAGACATCAAACCGTGAATCTTCCCTTCTAGTCGCTCTTTGAAGAGGCTCAGGAATAAAACCGTCATGGAAGCTACTTCCTATATAAGGGGAGCCATAAAATCCAGTAGACCTCCAACTCTTGCCACAAGATTGATAAGTAAAACCAGACCTAAATTCATAAATTATTACTGTACTTGTTTCAGTCATAAATCTTTTCCAAAATCTATGTTTTATCTTCTAATTATTAACAGTATCTTTTAAAAAGATGGGTCTTTCCATCTTTTGCCTGTAGCTATCCAATACAAAGGATTAACTAAACCGAAAGGTCGCCATTTTTCTGTGTCGTCTATCATTGCTCCATCTTGTAAATTCCTGCCTAAATTTAATCTATTTGGGCGAGGATCGCTTTTGGAAAAAACTCCAAAAGAAGACAAAGCAAAGAAATCAATTTGATTTTTTCTCAGAGAAAGCTTATTTCTTAAAAATTCTCTTGTATTATTCAGATGAACTTGAAATAAATCTCGTTCTGGCTCCCACCGCCTCGTCCACAGTTCACCACGCTCACATTTACTCATTACAAAAGCAATTCGTATTTGTCTCAGGTTACTTTGTATTTTTGTTAGTTCATCTGGAGAAAAAATATAGTTGTCTTTGGGAAATTCAGATAGAAGTTTATGAAAGACACTTATGTAAAACCCATCAATATTTGCAACAATAGTAAACTCATTTCCTCGATCTTGTAAACAGAAATCAGGCAGCAAAACTATCCATCCATTCGCCTTTGTTAAGCAATCTAAGAGATAAGGTTTTATCTGTGTAGATGAATCTGTTGTTCTTAGTAGTTCTTGAAAGAATTCACCAGCATAATCTTTAGCCTTTAATTCAATTTCTGTTGGTTTATATTGTGACTTAATTTTTAGAGAAAATTCGTAGTCTTGTAAACTACCCTCAAAGGTTGTAGGTGCTAAAGGTCTTTTAGTTTCCCAACTATCTCTTACTTTACTTTCTAACTGACGGGTTGCTCCTCTTGTATCGACATTAACTTTTCGATGATTTTTGTTTTGACTGTAATTAGTAATTGATAATAAAGCTCCCAAAAAAGTAGTTTTACCTGAAGCTCTCGGACCAATTATATAAATATTTTTCTTATTTTCACCAGGCAGAGTCGTAATAGGTGCAGCAGGAGTTTGTGGCATTTTTAGATATCCTTAGTAATAGACGTAAATTATATCACTTACCTACTTAAGTTCCAATGTATAGCCATGGTAACTCTAATAACGGGCGAGCTTTATAAGTTGTAATAAAGACTTGAGTTTTCACAATACGGTTCTGCTCAAAACGGTAAATTAGCTCCCGAACGTTATCAAAAATAGGTAAAACATTTGTTTTATGTTGAATCCAGTTAATAGATTTTTCTCGTTGCAAAACTTCGGAAATTTGTTGCACATTGCAAAACAAATCTGCCATATTTAAGCAAAAAATTACATACTGATTATTTCTGGCATTATTTTCTAGAAAATTAATCCATTCTTGAAAACGATTTTTCCATTGAGTTTGTTTTCTAAACCGAATATCCTGTATGTTTAATCCATCATTTCCAACTAAATTCTCCTTTAATAATTCTCGGTAGGGAGCCATAACTATCATTAAAAATTTAGCATTATGGAGAGTTGTTAAAAGAAAACTCCAATCTTGAGGATGAGCTTTGCGCCATCTAGAATCTTCTGCTCTCCAAGCTTCTCCAGGAGAATCAATCAAATTTACCTTGATCTCTTTAATATTACCAGATAAATTAACCCTCAGTTCCATAGGTATATTATTAATACTATCTGTAGGCATAACTTGACCATCAATAGTAAATTGTTCTAAATCATCATAAGAAGGATCAATAACCTGAACATTACCTCTGTTAGACTTAGCTAACTCCAACATCAAAGTAGTTTTTCCTACTGCTTGGTCTCCCATAACAATAACTGACATAGTTTATTGAAAAATTAAATAAATTTAATTATACTCTAGTTCAAAGGCGCGGTATCCCAGAGAAATTTGTTTGCACCATTTACTAATGATAAAATCTATTTTAGCGCTATAAACATTTCCTGATACTTCTCTTTCCAAGGAAGTTTTAAACTTGTTATATTCTTGTTTGCTATTTTTATTAAAAAATGCTTGTGGATTATCTTCCTCCTTCTCAGTCAACTCAATAGAATATGACCAAATTTTATTCCCGGCGTTGCTGAGACTTAAAATTAATGTGTACTGAATTAATCCCACCTTACCATGTTCATAATAGGGATTAATATTACCTAAATCTGGTGCATAAATCCCCAAAACAAATGCCCAAGATTCAACTGCCCAAATAGATGCTTCTTCCGTAATAGCACGTTGATTTTGAATTCGTTTAGCAAGCTGTTTCAGTAAGAGTTCTAAAGGAATAATTTGGGCATTTTTTTGCAACTCATCTATGATTTGCTCTTCCAGTGCGACAACAAGTGCTGAGATTTCCTTTGGATATTCTCCACACAAATCTGATAGAACAGCTTTACATTTTTTTGCTTCGCTGTACTGGGTTATTCCCTCTTTTTGAATCAATTGATAAAGTGTTTGACGAGGTATGTTATTCATCTTTTCCCATAGCTTTATTGCTCTATTTATTTGATTGCGACAAAAAGAACAATCTAAACATTCAGGACTAATTAACAGTAAAAATACAGGGGATTGATTAAAGTAATCAGGGATTTTGAGTCCTAATTTAAAATCGGTCATCTGGTATTTATAAGAGCCAATTTTGGTTAAACTTTGTCTGCTCAAAATAACCAGTTTTTTTTAAAAATCATCTCGTAGTTGTCGGTCTTCATAAGCATAATAAATAAAAGTTTTAATGCCTTTACTATCATCTAGTTTATCATCTTCATAACTATAATATGATGGATAATTTGGCTTAGTATTTTGAATGGCTTTGACTAAAGCTTCAATCGCTTGCTTATTTCCTTTTACTACTTCAATGAGAGATTGTACCGCATCCCGATCCGATTGATTGTAAATATGATCGCCTATATGAATCTTTTCCCCTTCCCCAATGTTGACGTTGTGCTTGCCAAACTGAGTTACAATCTGACGATCGCCAGTCAGAAGCAACTGATGTAAAATGGTAATATCCTCATTGGTTTGTTGCCCCTTTTCAATCCGATTCAAAATTTGTTTAAGTTCTTCAACAAGTGCCATCAGATACTTGAGTTTGAGTTAAATTGCATTACGGCTAAACCACTTTTTTTCTATCCTCATTACGAGGATAAGCATTTTGTGACTTTATCTTCTCCAAATTTTAATGGTCTGGTCTCTTCCTCCACTAATTAATGTTTTCCCATCTGGACTTATTGCAATAGATGTAACTCCTCGATAGTGTTGTTCTGGAAAAAGTTGTGACTCTTTTTCAGAAATTTTCCATTCAACAATTGTCCCATCATTACTTCCACTTACTAAAATTTTACCGTCTGGGCTAAATACCAAACAAGTAATAGCATCTGAATGTTGTCGAAGGGTTTCTGGCGTTTCTCCTGCATTTAAATTCCATAATTTAATAGCGTTATCGTTACTTCCACTAGCAAGTATTTTTCCATCTGGACTAAATGCAAGAGTATAAACTGCATCTCGATGGGCTGAAAGCGTACCTAAGCATTTTTTTTCAGCGATATCCCACATTTTGATGGTTTTATCGTAACTACAGCTTGCCAGAATTCGTTGATTTTTAGGATTAAATCTTACACAGCTTACTTTATCTGAATGCCCCGAAAGTTTAGCAATTTCTTTTCCATTCTCAACATTCCACAATTTAATATCTTTGTTATCATTGGCTGCTAATATTTTGCCATCTGAACTAAAAGTAACTGAGTCAAAACCTGAGACATCAAAAAAATTACTAAAAAGAGTTTTATCAAAAGTATGAAACGCCTCGGTTTCACCGTTCCGCCAAATCTTTATTTTATAAGCTTTACAGGCAGCGGTTAGCTGACCATCTGGGCTAATTGCTACAGAGGTAAACCATAAATCAGAAATATCTGTCACCGCAATTTCTTGTATTGGAGAGTGAAAAAAATCGGGGGAGATGACAGTATATGGTAATATGGACAAATGTCTAATTACTCCGAACCCGTTATCTACCAACTCAAAGTCGTACTACTGGGTATTAGTCCGATGATATGGCGTCGCCTACTGGTCAAAAGCGACAGTACCATAGAAGACCTGCATTATATCCTCCAAATTGCAATGGGATGGGAAGATATCCACCTTCATTACTTCACCATTCATGGTCAACAATATGGAGTGAGCAAACTAGGGGGTATAGACTTTCACACAAATGCCAGCCTCGTTAAACTTAGCCAATTCAGATTTCAACAAAAAGAGAAGTTTTTATATGAATATGATTTGAGTACCTCTCCCGCGCTGGGAGTATGGCGACATTGGTGGCAACATCAAATCCGAGTAGAAGCCATTCTCCCTCTACAATCAAATCAAATACTTCCAATTTGTATTAGTGGAAAAGGCATTTGTCCACCAGAAAATTGTGGTGGAGCTTGGGGTTTTATGAAAGCCAGAGATGAATTTTCAGTTCACAACTTCTTAGAACTTTTAACCTCCTTATTAGAAGATAAAAATATAGAAATAGATAGAGAAGAAATAGCCCAACTACAAACATGGCTTAAGGTTTACCAAAATAAATTTGACCGTCAGCTAGTCAATAAACGTTTAAAGCAATATAGTCAAGGAGACAAAGAATCTATATTATTTAGACAGGAGATACTGTGAAAATCAAATTTCAAGTAGTAGTAGAATCAGATGATAGTCAGCCACAAATTATTCAAGAAATAACAGAAATTGAGCGAAGTTATTTACAACCAGAAAACCTCGGACTAAGCTTAACAGAAGCTAAAACATTACTAAAAAAAGTTCAACAAACTTTAGTAGAACAACAAATAGCAGAATATGAACATCAACAGAATTCATGTCAGCATTGTCAAAAAAAATTATTGCATAAAGACAAGCGAACAATTGTTTATAGAACTCTATTTGGTAAATTAAAACTACCATGTAATCGATTATTTCACTGTAGCTGTCAGAAACATTCAACCCGAACATTTCAACCATTAGCTAACTTACTCAAACAAAGAACATCCCCAGAATTGTTATATTTAGAATCAAAATTTGCCTCTTTAATGTCCTACGGACTTTCTGTCAAACTATTAGAAGAATTACTACCCATAGAAGGACAAATAAATCCTACAACTGTACGTAATAACGTACACAAAATAGCTCAACGTCTGGAGAATGAATTAGGAGATGAAATTGATACATACATCGAAGGAACTCCCAGAGATTGGGAGCAATTGCCACGTCCTGACTTGCCATTAGTAGTAGGAGTAGATGGAGGGTATGTTCGTTACTATGACAAACATAACAAGAAGGCAGGTAACTTTGAAGTTATAGTGGGCAAGAGTATCAAAGCAGATAGTACCTCCAAACGCTTTGGCTTTACTTATAGTTATGACGATAAGCCAAAACGTCGTATATTTGAAGTTTTGAAATCTCAGGGTATGCAACCTCATCAACAAGTAACTGTAATCTCAGATGGTGATGAAAAAATCCGTGAATTGTTATGGGGTTTAAATCCATCTACCGAGCATATTTTAGACTGGTTTCATATTACCATGCGTATTACTGTAATGAATCAGATGGCCAAAGGTTTAACTACTAAAGACTTCAAGCTACGAAAGTCAATTAAGGAAGATTTAACGAGTGTTAAATGGTATTTATGGCATGGCAATGTTTATAAAGCATTGCAACTGATTCAATATTTATTAGATGACACTTGGTTTTTAGCTAAGGGTGAGAGCAAGTCATGTCCGGTAGCTCTTAAACTATACGAGATGATGGAAAAATTTCGTACTTACATCAGTAATAATGAAGGACTGATTCCTAATTACGGGGAACGTTGGCGGTATGAGGAAAGTATTTCCAGTAGTTTTGTCGAATCAACGGTTAATCAAGTGATTAGCAAACGTATGGTTAAAAAACAACAAATGAGATGGACTCCACAAGGCGCTCATTTGCTGCTGCAAATACGAACGCAGGTTCTTAATGGAGAGTTGAAGGAGAAATTCCAGCATTGGTACTCAGGAATTCAACTCAACAGGTGAATCAAGTTAACCTGCTGTTGATGCAGTTTAAAGGTGAGAGCAAAATAGAATAGTTCTTCGTGCAATATATAGCAACCGCCAACTTTTCACTATCGTTGGTCAAATTGTGGTGGGTAGATAATAAGAGTGAACCACTTGTTTGAATGGGGCGCTCGGCAGTAATCGACTCCTGATTGTCTGCTAAGTCTGTAAGTCATGCCACACAAGCTTTGTAGCTACATTTGTCATGTATATACACGCACTCAACACTCACTTTTCAGAGAAAGAGTACTACTAATACTCTTTTGTTATGGGAAAATTTTCTGGCATTAATATATATTAAATCTCTACTTATTAGTCATTTTTTAATAATATTTTCAAAGCTTTTTGAGCAACTTTTTCTGCTCTTAATGATGTAACTTTTTGATACTTTAAAGTAGTTTGAATGTGAGAATGACCCATCAAGGCCCGTAGTTCCTCAATTCCCATTAAACCCACTCTTTCTGTGGCAAAAGTATGACGTAAATCATGTAGCCTCACTCCTGTTAATATGGGACTTTGATTGGTTACTTCTCTCCATAAGCTATAAACTCGATGGTAGGATAATCGGGTCACAATTTTGGTTAATGGATGTCTTGCTGTAAATAGAGCTTGATGAGGGTTGTAGCGATAATATTGGATATACTTTTCTAAGTGGGTAGCAGCATCTGAACTATAAAAACACCAGCGTTTTTTATTACCTTTACCTATGACTTGAAATTTACAATTATCTTGGTCAATATCTTCTAAATTTAAGGATAATAATTCACTGATTCTTGCTCCTGTGCGATGCAGAAGTCTGACAATAGTATGTAGACGAATATCCGGTTCAACTAATTGGTATAAGATTTCTAGTTGTTTATTAGTTAAATAACGAATTACACTATCATCCTGATGTTCGCCTTTGGAACGGTTTGGTTTTTGTTGTTGTATCCCTGTGGCTGGATTAACTTTTATATAACCTTTTTGTACAGCAAAGTTGAATAAAGATTGTATAATTGTTTGATGACGGTTATGGGTTGTATAAGATAAATGAATTAAGGAGGTTAGATAATCTTCAATTAGTTTTCTATTAATAATTTCAATAGGGTAACTACCGAATTTTTCTAGTAAGGGCATTAAAGTTACTTCATAGGATAATTTGGTAGAGTTAGATAGGCTGTCTCTATAAATAAATTCAGTGGTAACTTGAGCTAGAGTTTTAGTCACACATAAAGAGATATTAATTGTTCTTTTTCTTGTTCTTAGTGAGTGACTATTAAACAGGATTATTATTAAATTTTTATGTATATTATTGATTCATCTAAAACCCCAAAACCAGAAGAAACCGTAGGTGAGTATTTGAGAAGACTGAGGGAAAGTGCTAATATCTCTCAGCAAGACTTGGCAGAAGCTGCTGGTATTCATTTACAAAGTTTAGGTAAGTTGGAAAGGGGTTTAACTAAACGTTTGAATAGTAAAACTAAGAAAGGATTAGCTATTGCTTTAAATATTCCAGAAGAATATTTAGAAGCAGTATTAAATGGAACATCTGTTGAAGGGGTTCAGAAAAAACAGTTTTGTCCTCATTGTTGGAAAGGTGGTACGACTCCTGACCCAGTTTGGACTCTTTCTCGTGCTAAGTATTGTTTAATTTGTGGGAATGTTTTATTCAATTCTTGTCAAAAATGTCAGGAACCTTTAATGTCTTTTAAGCATAAGTTTTGTCCAAATTGTGGTACTCCATATACTAAAAAAAATAAGTAGGGTTTACTATCTATGAACGTTTGAATTTGTGCAGTTGTGTAGTTGTTTGCGCTCAGATAGTTGCCAACAAAAACGCTCTTATTTACAAAATGTATGACGCTGCACAGCCGTGACACTCTCCTTGTATTTCTGCCATACTGTCATCTCCCCCGATTTTTTTCACTCTCCTATTGTTTCCCAGGTACTTTTCTGCTTCTGCCAAAGTTTAATAACTTGATTTCCTCCACTAATAAAATACTCTTGATGTGGATTTTGACTAAAAGCTAACTTTAATCCATAACGCATCACTGATTGCTGTGAAATATCAGTCAACTTTTTGGCTAGTTTATCAATAAAAGGAATTCTGGTCGATTGAATTTCAACTTGAGTGTAATCATTTTCAGTTGCACTGGCGACACATTGCCAAGTTACTTTTTGAATTGCTTTAACTAAGGCTTTAATTGCTTCTTCATCCCATTTTTGGTAAATGCGATCGCCTATGTAAATTTCTCTCCCTTCTCCTCCAATATTGACATTATACTTGCCGAGTTGTCGTACAACCTGGTGATTACCAGATTGTTGTAGTATTTGGCGCAGCTTAGTAATATCTTCAGAAGTTTGCTGTCCTTTTTCAATGCGATTGAGAATTTGCTTAAGTTCTTCAGAAAATGCCATAGTATCTCCATTTTACTAGATTGCGATTGCAGGGAAATAGTGATTTTACTTATTAGTATGTGGTGTTTGATTTTATTTTGAGACAATTTCGACTACTGATAATCATCTCCAATCTTCAAATTACTTACTTGCTGATAATTTAAGTTCTCTTGTCCTAGTTGATCCACGTCCTGAGTAATCTGAGTGCTGTTTTTAGCGATAGGTTGTTGGTTAGACTTGCTAGATTGTGGATCAACTTGTGTACTATCATGTAGATATATAGTGCTGCCAGCACCAGCATTAGTGTTGAATTTTGCGTTTTTCTGATTAACTATTTGGTGGTTGTCTACAGTTTGAATATTTTGATCATTGTCTTTAGAGATAGGTTGTTCATTTGCATTTCCGGATTCAGTTTCTATTTCTTGACGCTTGAACAAATAGCCATCTTCAACACGCATGAAAATCACAGGAGTAGCAAAATCTCGCTTGCGATGTGAAGTCTCTAACCCAATTGTGCGCCGACCATTCTGAGATGCAATATCAACAGGTTGACCTTTAGCTAAACGTTCATAAAATTCATAGGCAAACTGACTTGCTGTAATATTAGAAACCTCATACTGCATTGCCACAACAACAGGAATATTCATTTGCACAATCTTAGATGCAGTACCTGCAAAAGCCCTAGAAGCAGATAGCATTCCGCTTTCACAAGCTTGTAGTAGCACAACTCCTGGAGTCCATCGATTAAAAAGTTCGCTGAAGTCACCAGCATCCATCCACAAAGCTGTGTTGAAAACCTTTTTCATTAGAGCAATTTGGCCGACCTCTTCACCTGCTTCATTCTGCATTTGACCATGACCAATAAAATGGAAAATATGAGGTTGTTGCTCAAGTAAGTTATCAATAGCAGTAGGAGTTGCTGGATTAACTATAGGCAGTAGTTCAATTTGCTCTGCCTGTTCTTGTGCCAAGCTTTCTAATGTTTCCTGTACCTCTTCATACTTAACTGTGCCTAAATCTTTAGGAGCCGCGATCGCTAGAGCAATCCTTAATTTTTCACCTTTTTGTAACTGAATTGGTTCAGCAGAATGCCACAAAGCGCGACGACGTGAAAAAACAAGATTTGGATCTGTACCCAACCAGCGTTCGCCTAAATTAGCACTAGCAGGCAAACACATAAACTCCCAAGGCAATGCAGCAACTTCAGGCATCGTTTGCTCATCAATATCTAGCTCTATTCGCAAAAGCTGTTTTTTGTCCCGCACAGCCTCTTGATAGAAGTTGATCAACTCTTGACGCAATACATCATCAAAGATTGTCTCAAATAGAGCTTCTCCAAGTTTTCGTACTTGCTTAGAGTCATTTAGTTCATTGGTGAGAACGGGTTGAAGCAGGCGAGTAATCTGTTCTAGTTTCTCCTTATATCGAAATGGTCTCGAAGGTTCCCCTCTAGATTGATGGAGATCGTCCCACTTTTCTATCCGAACAAATTCATCATTAGCGAGCCGAATGCGAAAAGTATAGTAGGTCTTAGTCACAAATTTTTCCTATTACAAAAGTAAAACTGCTTTTCTAGTAACTAGGTTGCTTTAGGAAGGATTAAAGTCCATGTCTCACCATCAGTATTTCCACGACAAAAGTGAATTGCTGCGTCATTACCTTTTCCTAAAAGCTTTTGGAAATTCTCTGATAACTTAGCTGCTACATCCTCTAAATTGGCAGTTAACCAGTTCATGTTAGGTTCAGCCCATGCTATACCTTGCAGAGTAATTGATTCAGTTCCCTTAGGTACTTTGAAGACTATTGCAAATTTCGCTGTCCCGATTTTCTGTAACTCTTGATCCTGAATACACCAGTAGCAAGTAGAACTCCCTTCACCATTTGTCATAATTTCTGGATGACCGAGTTGATATTGATAGGCTGGAACAGCAAGAAATGCTTTAAAGTCATCCTTACTACTGACATTCGTCTTGAGTACGCTAGGAAGTAATTCCAACAATTCTGGCAAATGAGAGTTATCGATGCCTACGTTCCAATCTAGGCTACCATTCAGCCCCACTTTCATTCCTACACCAAAACTCATAACTGAGCGCCACTGATGGGTGGGAAACAGACTCTGAAGGATAGGTTCACCACTCCCTTTCGGCCCAAAATCTAGCTCGCAGGTCAATCGCAAAAATCTAGCAGATCGCTCAGGACGTAGAGCGACAGTGAGGGTCATGTAATAGAAGTCCCACTGCTGCATCTGCTGTTTGTAGATGTCATTCAGTTCTACTCCACTATTTTTGAATGTGTTTTCTGTCAGTTGAATTAAGGTGTCTTTAGGATTACCAAAACTAACCTTTGATAGACGCAAACTTTCAATAGCTTCTGCTCCTACACCCAGTTTTGTTCCACCAGTTAGGGTCTCCTCCCAGTCTTGAACCTCTTGAAACAGGTCAGATAATAAAGCCTCAGCCTCGTGTAGATTAGGTGGAGATGGTTCATTGTTGTTAATTTTACGCTCCATTTAGATATCCTCCAATATGAGTTAAGATTACAAATCCTCAAAATTCTGATGTAACCTTGATACTTAGTTTCTCAATCTGCACCCATTCTTCTCCAGGATATACATACGCACGAATTTCATAATCTTCTGGAGGTTGAGGCTCAAATGTAGTTGTTCCATTTTCACCTACACACCTACATTAGAATAATCATTGCTACTGAATGGTCTTCTAGACGAAAATTGTAACTCAATCCTATATCTTTCAGAGTAAGGTATACCCTCAAAAGAAAAATTAACTGTAATAGGTTCCAACCTAGTAAAAGTTGTCTTGTCAGTTTTGAGATTTGCTCTAGGGCGTGTAGAAGGTGATTGAGGAGAGTTTTCCTTAGCATTATCGCTGTTTCCTGTATCTTCACCTCTTCAGCAATAGGATTATTTTTAAGCTCATCCAACTGTTCCTGTAAATTCTTGATTCGATCATCTTTTTCAAGGAAATGGCTATACGCTTCAGTCCTATTTGAGTCCAAAGTTTAAGGTAGGGCATTGCTCTTAGAGTTATCGCATTCTAGATAATGAATTTACAGCATTTCAGTTTTCACTATACCTCTCAACAAAAGTCCTAATGATCGAGTCCTTAGTCCCTAGTCACTGTTGACCATTTTAAATGTATGATAAGAGCGGTTATAGACGTTTAGGCCCTTTCACTCTTTCCCTAAAAATTATCAATAATATTTTTTCAAAAATAAAATTACTAAATAATAACAACAACTGCTATAGGTAGCCCCAGAGTATAACAAGGTGTACTATGGGAATGATAATAATTGTTTACGTCCCCATGAGTG
>NZ_CEZPJD010000052.1:10208-20241 GCF_983059655.1 Okeania sp. | reverse complement strand
AACCACGATTTATATCCATAAGTGGAGGAGTTCCATCCACTTTCATACATTCGTTGATTTCCTCTGGGGATAATGGTCGGTTATACACCCGCAGATTTAACATTTGACCGTGAAAACATTTTGCTGCTGGAGCGAGACTCTTGGCAATATAGTTTTTGGTACGATTAATACTACTGGGGACTCCTACAAAACCACTGCATACTTCCTGACCATCTTTGTAAATTTTGGCGTTTCCTGATTTGTCAATTGTTGCCGTCAGATATAACCATTGATTAACTTCAGGTATTGCAGTTGCTTCAAGTCTTGCAGTTGGTGTAGTGGCTTGTGCAATTGGTGTATAAACCCCTAATGATAGGTAATTGTTACGTCGTTGATTGAACAAAAAAATGTTGTTGTTTTTATGACCAATGGCAAAGTCAATAATTCTTGACCAATATTTGAAACTTTTATAATTTACCCAAACTCCTAGAGTGAAACCTTGTGAATAGTCAATATTCATTTCTGGCAGTTCGATATAATCATCAACCCCATTAAAGTTGATACAGTTGCCAAAGCGATCGTCTGCTACAACTGTTGCCCCATGAACTTTACCCTTGAGTTTTGCTGGAGAAACATCAACAATTTCTTTTTCTTTAGCAGCATTTTCGACTATTTCATTCAGTGGCAGATGTAGTTGTAACCCACGATTAATATCCATAGGTGGAGGTGTTCCATCCACTTTCATACATTCGTTAATTTCTTCTAGTGATAATACTCGCTCATAAATCCGTAGATGAGCAACTTTACCATCATAGAAGCCATAACCACAGCCAAATCTTACTTTAGTAATTGAACTGATTTGTTTATGTTTACCTGTACCACTTTGCCACAAACTACCATTCTGATAGATATTCATCTCGCCCGTAGCAGCATTCTTAGTAAATGTCCAGTAATGCCACTTATCCTTAAAATCAACAGCCTCAGCTATTTTTTCAACTCGTTCACTATAGGTTTCCTCTATTCCACAATCAAAATGAATGACACTGTTTGACCAAGGTAATTCAATGTTAACGACTCTATGATCGCCTTTTTCTTGTGCCAATATTACAGAACTTTCTTTAGGTAAAGACTTACCACCATTTGCCCAGAAACTAATTGTAATTTCCCCAGTTTCGGGAATAGTTGCTGTGGAAAGTTCGACATAATCATCCACCCCATCAAAGTTGATACAGTTACCTAAGTTCGGATCGGCTACAATTTCAGGAGTTCCATAAACTTTACCATTGAGCTTTCCTGCTGAAACATCAACAACTTCTTTTTCTTTAGCAGCATTTTCGACTATTTTATTCAGTGGCAGATGTAGTTGTAAACCACGATTTATATCCATAAGTGGAGGAGTACCATCCACTTTCATACATTCGTTAATCTCTTCTTCTGATAATACTCGGTCATAAATCCGTAGATGAGCAACTTTGCCATGATAGAACAATGTATCAGGGTCACAACCAAATTTCACCATAGTCACTGAACCTAGTTGTTGGTTTTTACCTGTACCACTTTGCCAGAGACTACCATTCTGATAAATTTTCATCTCGCCTGTGGCCACATTCTTAGTAAATGTCCAGTGAGTCCATTTATCTTTAAAATCAACAGCCTCAGCTAATTTTTCGATTCTGTCATAACCTTGAGCAGAAGTAGTCCTATATCCACAATCAAAGTAAATTTTACTATCTGACCAAGGTAAATGAACGTTAAAAAACATGTGATTCAACATGTTTTCACTTCGATTATATGCAACTATTATAGAATTACCTTTGGGTAGAGACTTGCCACCATTAGCCCAAAAACTCACTGTAATTTCATTATTTCCAGGAATAGCTGCTACAGGCAACTCAATATAATCATCAACTCCATCAAAGTTGATACAGTTACCAAAGCGATCATCTGCTACAACTGTTGCACCATGAACTTTACCATTGAGCTTTCCTGCTGAAACATCAACAACTTCTTTTTCTTTAGCAGCATTTTCCACTATTTCATTCAGTGGCAGATGTAGTTGTAAACCACTATTAATATCCATAGGTGGAGGAGTTTCATCCACTTTCATACATTCATTAATTTCTTCTGGTGACAATACTCGGTCATAAATTCGTAGATGAGCAACTTTACCATTATAAGACCCATAACCAGAGCCAAACTTCACTGTAGTAATTGAGCTTAATGGTTTTTCTTTACCCGTACCACTTTGCCAAAGAACACCATTGAGATAGATTTTCATTTCTCCAGTGGCAACATTTTTCGTAAATACCCAGTAAGTCCATTTATCTTGAAAATCAGCACTCTGAGCTATTTTTGATATTCTGTCAAAACTGTCATTAGAAGTAGTGGTATTTCCACAATCAAAGTATACATTACTATTTGACCAAGGTAAATGAATGTTGACTACCCTGTGATTACTTTTATCTACTGCTAAGATGATCGAATTCTGATTAGGTAAAGACTTGCCACCATTTGCCCAAAAACTAATTGTGATTTCCCCAGTTTCGGGAATAGTTGCAGTAGGCAGTTCAATATAATCGTCCGTACTATCAAAGTTGATACAGTTGCCAAAGCGAGCGTCTGCTACAATTTCAGGAGTTCCATGAACTTTACCATTGAGCTTTCCTGCTGAAATATCAACAACTTCTTTTTCTTTAGCAGCATTTTCGACAATTTTATTCAGTGGCAGATGCAGCTGTAAACCATTATTTATATCCATAGGTTTAGTTTCAGGAGTTGCACTAGCTGGACTTGTTGAGGTAGTATTACTAGCAAAATAGATATCGTGTAGATCGTTAGGTATTGTACCTTTAATCTTTTTTTGTTTAAAAGTAAGGGTAATAGATGTATAACGTTGGTCGTTCGGTAACTGAAATAAACCTAGACCCGTATCTGTGCCAAAAGAAGTACCTGGGTTGGGTGGAGTTGGACTGAACTCTTGTTTGCCTTGAGAGTTTTTACCAGAGATAGTTTGAGTAGCTGCATCTAGGAATACCCGAGCATTGTGTCCTTTGGCAAGAATGCCACTGTTGAATAATTTCCAGTCAGTTAAATTTACTGGACTACCATCTAGAGTTGTTGCTGTGACTGTGATGGTTGTATATCCAGCTTTGCTACCGTTGAAGAATCTTGATATGGCCAAATAGGTGTCTCCACAGGTAGCGCCATCAGTTACTTTTGAGTCAGTTAGAGAAGCTTTGTAGTTACTAAAATCTAAAGTAACAGAATAGTTATTTTCACGTCCTATAGTCCTGATTTGAGGCATAGTAGCAGTGATACCTTTTACCTGACCTGTTAAGGTAAATTGATTCCCTATTTCCCCAGATAGGAGGCGCTCTTCTGTAATGGGGGTATCACCATCTGGCTTTCCTTTCCAAGCACGGTCGTCATAGTCTATTTGATTGTAGGTTATACCTATTGTACCTCCTAGACCATCAGAGACTTGTGCTGTTTGGCCAAACCCTGGATACTTATAGTTGGTAGTATCCCAAAAAGTTAGGTTTTTAGTAGCGACTTCAGACATTATAATGCTCCTTATTTATTAATTAATCGGCAATTTTTAGCGATACTAATAGATTCTCTTAGATTCTCTGAAAACAGGGCTGTTTTATTCTCGATAGATACGGGGACGCGGAGACACGGAGATAGGGAGATGGAAGCTTTTAATTTATGATTAAAAGTTGACTTTTCACCCAAAGAAGTAGAACTGCTCACAACTGTCTCCCCATTAGGCTTTGAGAGAAACACAAAAATTTAGAATGAAACAGCCCTGGTCTGAAAAAATATACAATTCAGATATTTTTAGGCTTCTGTCTATCAACAAGTATAAGTTTTTTGATGCATAAACTAAACATTTCTTAACAGTAGATCTTACCATCGATCAAATTATTCATAGAGTTAAATTTTATTAAGGATTATTACTAAATTTTTTTCAGGAACAGGTCTGGCCAATTTGTCATAAAGTCCAATGTTAAAACAATAATAATGGCCTACTTAAATATCATCAAATTAAAAACTTTCAATTATTAAGTAATTGACTATATCAAAAAAAAATAATGATTTATATGGTTTTTATATTTCAAAGATAAAATGAAATCTATATTAATTAGTAAAGCCGATATCAGTTGTTATTGAAGCCAGCAAAATGTAGGATTAAATATACTAATTCCCTGATATTAGACCATATCAGGTATCAAACTGCTCTTGCGACAAGAGAATAAAAAAAGTCTTGGACATATCAACAATTATATTATTTAATTTTTATGCATCAAAATAGTCAAAAAAATAAAATTTTACGATCTAATAAAGTAAATATTATGAATCAGGAAGCATTAGTGGGCAATATATTAATTGTTGACGATCGAATTAATAATTTACGAATTTTAACTACTATTTTAAAGGAAAAAAATCATAAAGTAAGAAAAGCGATCGATGGTGAAACTGCAATTGAAGCAGCTAAAATAGAACCCCCTGATTTGATTATTTTAGATATAAAAATGCCAGGAATGGATGGCTATGAAGTTTGCCAATACTTAAAATCAGATAAGAAAACTCAAGGTATTCCAATTATTTTTATTAGTGCTTTAAGTGAAGTTTTTGATAAAGTCAAAGCTTTTGAAGTAGGCGGAATTGATTATATTACTAAACCATTTCAGGAAGAAGAAGTCTTGGCAAGAATTAATAGTCAGTTAACGATTCAGAAACAACAAAAACTTTTACAACAAGAAAAAGAACTATTGAAACAGGAACAAGAAAAGCTTAAGCAAGAAATTCAACACAGAAAAGAAACAGAAGCAATTTTATATCAATCTAGAGCTTTGATTTCTAGTATTTTAAGAAGTTCCCTGGATGGGGTTGCTGCCTTGGAAGCTGTCAGAAATACCAAAACAGGAGAAATTGAAGATTTTCGCTGCCTGGAAGTTAATCCTATTATTGCTGAAGTTTTCAATCAAGAACGAGAAAATTTAATTGGAAAGTTGATTTTCAGAAAGTTTATCGATAAAATTGATCCTGATTTATTTGCTGCTTTTGTCGGTGTTGTAGAAACAGGAATATCCCTACAAAAAGACTTTAATTATAAGTACAAAGAAGAACAAAAATGGTATTCTTGTATAGCAGTTAAATTAGCTGATGGTTTTGCTGTTACAGTCAGAGATATTACTGAAAGAAAAATATTAGAATTAGAGCTAAATCGTCTCGCAACTATTGACGGATTAACAGGAGTTTATAATCGTCCCACTTTTGATAAAACTATCGTGCAAGAATGGCAACGTGCTCAAAGAGAAAAACAACCTTTATCTTTGATTTTATTTGATGCAGATTATTTTAAATTATATAATGATTGTTATGGGCATCAAGCTGGAGATAATTGTTTGGTGCAAATTGCCCATGCTGCCTCAAAAATGGTCAATGGTCCGGAAGATTTTGTTGCTCGTTATGGTGGTGAAGAATTTGTCATCATTTTACCTAATACGGCTCGGCAAGGAGCGATCGTTGTCGCCGAGAGTATTCGACAAGCTATTCAGTTACTAGCTATTCCTCACAAACGTTCGCAAGTAAGTTCTGTTGTTTCTGTTAGTATGGGAATTGCTTGTGTTATTCCCACTAAAGACAGTTCACCAGAGACTCTGATTAGTATGGCGGATCGAGCAATGTACAAAGCAAAACAGCAGGGGCGAAATCTGGCGCTCGTTTATAATATCATGTCCGGTTGAATAGGGTTTGCTTATGGAAGTTTTTTGGTTAATCAATAGACATCTCCAGAAAACAGGGAACAGGGAACAGGAATAAATAATTGATAATTTATAAGTAAGAATTGCTGTGATTTTTGATTTTTGGAGATGTCTATTAGTTTAGGCAGCAGCGATCAAACCACTATGCCTTAACAAAGGTTCAGTGTTCGGTTCGCGACCTCGGAAAGTTTTAAACACTTCCATCGGATGCAAACTACCACCTAATGCTAATACTGTATCTCGAAAACGTTTACCACAACTGGCGATCGCTACTTCATCTTCTAAACCAGCTTCTTCAAAAGCAGCAAAAGCATCAGCACTCAATACTTCTGCCCACTTATAACTATAATAACCAGCAGCATAACCGCCAGCAAAAATATGTCCAAAGGCACATAAAAATGAATCTTCTGGCAATGGCGCTAACACAGTAGTAGTTTGAGCGATGCGGTTACGCACATCCACAACTGTTTCCTCACCACCTGGTTGATAACGATGATGTAGCTCAATATCAACTAAGGCAAAATGCAACTGACGCAACATCGCACTGCCACTCATATAATTTCTGGCAGCCAAAAGTTTCTGATAATAATGTTCTGGCAGAGTTTCTCCAGTTTCATAATGTTTTGCCATTCCAAATAAGGTGGAACTATCGTAACACCAATTTTCCATAAACTGACTGGGTAACTCCACCGCATCCCACTCTACATTATTAATACCAGCAGCTCCCGCATAGTCAACCGTGGTCAACATATGTTGTAAACCATGGCCGAACTCATGGAAAAGAGTTTCTACCTCACTAAAAGTCATCAAACTAGGTTTACCATCTACAGGTGGTGTTTGGTTGCATTGCAAATAAGCTACTGGCAAACGCAAAGTAGTTTGACCACTTTCCACAAGTTTCGCACGAGTTATACATTCATCCATCCATGCACCACCCCGTTTTTCTGCCGGGCGACTATAAGCATCAAGATAGAAGTAAGCGATCGGTGTATTTTTCTCATCACTGACTTGGAAATAACGCACATCTTGATGCCAGACTGGTGCTTCCCCATCAGCAGCAGTAATATTAATACCAAATATCCGTTTTACTAGAGCAAATAAACCATCAAGTACTTGGGGTAGTGGGAAATATGGTCGTAACTCTTCGGCAGTAAAAGCAAACTTTTCTTCCCGAAGTCTTTCCGCCCAAAAACTGGTATCCCAATGTTTCAGTTCATTTGCCTCTGGAGCATTTTTACTAGCAGCAAATTTTTTCAATTCTTCCAAGTCTGTAACTGCAGCATCATAACTCACAGTGCGTAGCTCTTCTAATAATTTTTCCACTGCTTCCACACCAGGCGCCATTTTACTAGCGAGACTCAGTTCTGCATAACTATTAAAGCCTAAAATTTCTGTTTTTTGTTGACGTAGCTCTAAAATACTCTCTGTTAAAGGATAGTTGTTTAACTCCCCACTAGAAGCACGACTAATAAAAGCTTTATACAGTTGTTCTCGTAACTCCCGTCGTTTGCTGTGCTGCATAAAGGGCACAAAACTGGGATAGTCGAGAGTGATACGCCATGGTCCATTTTCTGGTGTTGCATTTTCTGCTCCAGCATCTCTTGCACCTTGAGCTGCTAGACTTAATAAACTGGGAGGTAAACCATCGACTTCTTCTTTGTTTGTCAATGTGAGACTAAAAGCTTTTGTGGCATCGAGGACGTTATTGGAAAACTTTGTAGAAAGTTCTGCTAATTTTAGTTGAATAGTGTTGAAACGCTCTCGTTGTTCACCTTCTAGAGCTACTCCCGAAAGTTCTGCATCTCTGATAGCAGCTTCAACTATGCGTTTTTGTCCTGAATCTAGATTTTGCCAACTATCACTATTGTGTAATTTTTTAAAGGCTTGATAAAGAGGTTGACTTTGGTTTAGTTTATTAGAAAATTCTACTACTTTTGGTTGTACTTCATCATAAGCTTTTCTTAGTTCAGGACTATTTTTTACTCCCATTAAATGTCCTACTATTCCCCAACTCCAACTTAAACGATCTACTAATTTTTGTAGGGGTTCTACCAGGTCATTCCAAGTTGGCTTAACTGTGGTTTCTAAGTTTGTTAATTCTTGCTTTAATTCTGCCAGAAGTTCTGTCATTGTAGGGACTACATCTTCTGGTTTAATCGATTCAAAAGGAGGTAATCCTTTACCATTTAATAATGCTTTATTTGTCACTGTAGCTTGAGCATTCATACGCAGTTTTTCTTGGTACTCCAATCATTTTTATTTTTGGTATTATATTATTGTAGCTTAATTAAGCAAAAAATCATCAATACCCCTTTCAGGTCAAATCCGGTAATATTGGTGTAATTAGAGTGTAGGGAGGCTGGGAGATGGAGACCCACCCCTAATATTATGTCCGGTTGAATACTTATTATTAAGATAGTAGGGGAGTAGGGGGGTGGAGTAAGGAAAATAGAAAGATTTACTGTTTAGCAAGAGGATAAGTTTTTTCATCACTCACAGACGTTGCATGCAACGTCCCTACAGGGTTTTGGTTATGACGATGTGGTTCATCAAGAGCGAAAAGCGCTGTTAAGATCGCTAATTACTCCCGAACCACCCATCAACCAACTAATCTGTAGGAAGTTGCCTGCAACTTCCCCACCTAATTCCCTCAGCACGAAAATCATAGCTAAATTCATCAAAGTCCTCCGCTTCTCATCTTCAAGTATTTCATTCTTAGCGTACAGTTTCGTTCAGTAGATCCCTGACTTATATCATGTCCGGTAGCATCGGTCTTGTATAGTAGGGAACAGGGAACAGGCAAGAAAAAAACTTAAATTTCCTGTAGATATCCACGCTAACTTTTACACAAACGATACCAACGGACATGATATTACTAGATTAATTAAATCCTTTGAAAAATCTAATTTTCAAATTCTTGAAATCTCTTATTTTTTCAAAGATTTATTTGGAATAGTTGATAAAGGATAATTGGGAGACTCTGCTTTTTCCCAAATTGAATAGAAACGTTCTTTGTTAGTTTCAAGGTCTATTTCTTGATAGGAAATATAATCACTTTCCTTCTCTTCATTGATTAACATTCTAGTCGTAAAAGAGTTTCTTTCAACCAACAAATTTTCATAAATCATCACATTAATATTATGCCAGTCATAATTATCAACATTTTTGGCATTAGTACAACAAATATATCGTACTTCTACCCCTGCTTCTGCTTGCTCTCTAAGTACTTGTAAATGTTCTTGTGTAGGAGATTCAGGAAGTATAAAAACTCTTTTTATGAGAATACCTTTTTGAAGTATTTTTTTACTTACTTTCCAAAAATACACACCCAAATCACTATGCCACCATGTAGGAGTAGTCATGCTGTGAACTGCCAATAACTGACATTTGCTTTTTTGGATATCAATTTGTTCCAATAATTGAACCACTTTATCTATGCGCGATCGTCCACTGACGGCAATTTTGATTTCAGGCATAATGGTATTAGTCAAAATTGTATCTTCAAAGAGAGTTTGGTTATTTTTGTCTAACTTAACGTCAGTCAGGTTGGCTTCAGTCAGGTTGGCTTTACTCAAATTTGCCTTACTTAAATTGGCTCTGGTTAAATCAGTTTTCATGAGATTTGCACCTGAAAGATTAGCATTACTAAAATTGCACCCTATCAAAATTGATTCGGAGAGGTTAGCTTCATTATCACTTAAATCTACTTTGCTGAAATTTAACTTACGAAAATCTCTCATTCCTATTTTATATAGACTCATCAGTTCCTTTTCTTCATAAATATCTTGAGGATATTCATTAGGAGCGTAAACGGCAACAATTGCTTTAACGTAAGCAAATAGATAAGCTTTGATAATATTTTCATGGCTATAAATTCTGATAACTTCTTCCTCGCCATATTTTACGACAACCATAGCAGTCACCGCTCCTTCTTTTCCCGGTGTTAAATTAGCTATGTAGATAGCTTTGAGTTCATGTTTGATATCAACTATATGAGATAAAGCTTTATCAAAAGCAGTAAAAAGCGCATTAATTGAACCTCTTTTGAACCCAGACTCTGTATGATATTCTTTTCCAAATTGATCTTGTAAAATAACTGTAGCAAAAGTTAGATCCTTTTTGGTGCAGAGAACTTCAAACTTTTTAATTTTCCAGCCTTGAAAAAGGAGTAATTTATCCTCAAAAGAAATATTATTTTTCAGAGGATCTTCCTTCCAATTGATGGATAGTTTTTCTCTCCTTTTATCTATAGATTTCTGAGCTAGTTTTTCTTTGAAAAATTC
>NZ_CEZPJD010000052.1:0-10108 GCF_983059655.1 Okeania sp. | reverse complement strand
TCCTCTCAAATTTTTAACCCTTGACCAAAGATTTTCTACTCCATTTTTACCAATATAAGAATTAATCTTTTCGGATAAAACCCATTCAACTACTTTAGTTACATCTTGGTTCATAGTAGTTTTATTTCTTAATAAAAATTCTTCAAGTATGTTCGAGTCAATGAGAATTTTAGGAGCTTGAGACGTTTTTTTATTGTTTTGGAATACTGATAAATTTTTGAGAAACATATCAATTCCTACACTAGAATCATTCGTTACTTTGTGAAGACTGAGTTTAATTTCGTATTGAACAAAAGGCTCTTCATTTTCCATATTATTTCTTAAATCCCAGAGGAATTTAATTACCTCTGGTTTAATACGTTCACCTAATGCTCTAATCCAATTAGCACGTTCGTCTACATCGCATCCTTGTTGTAATTTTGCGATTAAGTCAGAAGTATCAATTAAACTATATTTGGATTGTATTTGATTAGATGATTCTCTTGTCATGACTTTATTCACCTTTTGTAGTGTTTTAATTGTTGAAAATGCTAAAATTAGCGTTGCTGAATGGTAATGAATGATTTTGAAATTAAGTATCAACGCAAAACATACAGCAGATTCCAAGTATATGAATTACAGAGATGAACAATTGAATGTTTGTAGTACAAGTATCTTGCCCGCTTTGGGGTGTACCTCATCCTTAGTGGAATTTGCTGTAAGTTTTTCAATTGTAAATTTCAGCAACGCCCGAAAATTAGTTAGTGGGCGCAGTCACTATCATCTTGAATATTTTCCTCAACTTTTGCATCTTTTTCAACTTCTGAGTTTTCCTTTAGACGATTGGATAAAATATTAATCAAATTGTCGTCATTCTTCTGATAAAAATATTTTTGGTCTAAGGAAAAAAGAGTTCTTCTTAAAGAAGTGATACCGAAACGTTTATTATCTAATTGAATATCAAAGTAGTAATTTTTGAAATGTTCACTTACTTGTTTGCTAAAATCCGATTTTATATGACGAGGATTATGTTGGGTTATTTTAGCCACATCTTCTATTTCAAACAAACCTGTCAACGCTAAGTAAATCATAATTTTATACTTTTCAGAAATAGCACTTTGCCAAATTTCCTCTATTTCATCTAATAAATTATCAACTTCTGGAACGTTGACATTTTGATGACTTGCTAGTTTTTTCACTTCATCAATAGAGAAGAGAGGATTAAAGTCTTTTCGGGGCATATAACCTCACTTTATGTCAGAGTTTAGATGGCGTAACATTGAGAATAACATATTTTTGTTATCTAAATTACTTATTATCAATTAATGAGATAATTATGCCATTTAAAAAAAATTGTAGCAGTATCTCCCAAGAAGAAAACCCACAATTGTTGTACTAAACCCCAATCAGATAAACATATATATATTTACCTAATTTAACACTGTCCTATTTCCGCAGTATATTTTGACAAAACAAGCTGACTACAAGCTACCCTATCAGACAAAATCATTGTAGATATTTCAGAAGTATAAATCTCTAGATAAGCATCTTCATGGGTTTCAAATACATATTCTTTTCCTGCTTCAACAACACGCTCAAGCCACTGCCCCATGAAGTCAATTTTTAAGATAGCTATTCTTTCCGTACAGTTAGTATACAGGCACTTAATAGTTTTGAATTCTTCAGTTTTTTTAGCCATACTATTATCCTCCATATCAGAATTTCGTATGTAAATCATTTAAGTAAGATAAAGCATATTTATTATTTTTTAAACCAACAAATGTTGTCAGGTAAGCATTCAGCTGTCAGCTATCAGCTATCAGCTTACATTGTCATAGCAAAACAATTTTTGTTGGGTGATTATTTTCTAAATAACTCTTATATATAAAAAAAAAGCGGTAGTGATACCACCGTATTAAATATTTAAACCAAAATTTATGTTACCACAAAATAACTTGCATTCGGATACTCGTAAGCGAATCGATCAAATGATTCGGCCTGAATTTCGATTTTTCTTTACTTGGTTAATAGGAAAACCCTGTTTTGGAGAAACTGTACGACGGAAAACTGTAGGTGAAGATTTAGTATCTACATTCTTTATGCTAATCTTTGGTGTTGTTGTTGGTTATTTCGCATTTACAAGAGAATGCGTTAATTTAACTGCTGTTCCTATTAGCTGGGTTTGCGTATTGTCATCAACCCGTAAACTACGTCTAACTATTCAACATGCTTGCAGTCATAATGCTGTATTTTCTCATCGCTTCTGGAATAAAGCTCTGGGAGAATTTATTTCTATTCTGACTCTTACTTTGTCTTTCAGAGAATACCAGAAAAATCATACAAAAGTTCACCATTCTCACCATATCCTGACTCCTGGTGATGAAACTTACAACTTTCTGTTCCTTAATGTTGGTTTTCGCTTAGGAATGAAAGTAGATGAGGCATGGAAGCATCTCATTAAAACCATTTTTTCGCCCGCCTTTTATTGCTGTCAACTTTACTCAAGGATAAAATCAGCTTTTTGTTCTTCTTATCCTACTCATAACTTCATTTCCTTGGCTTTTTGGTTATCCATTTTATGTGGTGTGGGGATAACTCATTCTTGGCAAGTGTTTTTCTGGATATGGGTTTTACCTCTGAGTATCTTTTTTGAAGTGAGTAGTCTATTACGCCAATGTGTGGAACATAAGTTCGGAAATACCCCAGAAGAAATAACTTCTGCAATTTTCTGTGGCGAAGAACCCCCTATCTTTAACCCCTCTGATTCATTCTGGGTAAAAGTTTTGGGGTTAACTTGTTGGTGGATGAGAGTGTTTTTCTATCATCTCCCTGTACGCCTTTTGATTCTTACAGGAGACAGTCCAGTTCATGATTATCATCATAAACGGCCAGGCAATGATTGGGTTAACGCCCATATAGATAGACAAGCAGAAGTAGAAACTGGAGTTTCTTATACACACTCTTGGGGGTTACTGGAGGCGATCGCTAAAACTTTTGAGTCTCTTAGCATAATATCCTCAGACTATAGCGCTATGGGCAAGTTAGAAGTCAAAAGTCAAAAGTAATATCTGACAATTAAATTTTTGTAGTGCGGGCATCTTGCCCGCGATGAATGTACCAAATGAAATCTGCTGTAATATCATGTCCGCTGGTATAGTTTCTATAAATGAAGGCAGCTATGCTGAGGGCAGAGAGCAGGAAGAACAATTCCCTTCTGCCTTTCCTAATCAAAGTTACCGTGAATATCTACAAGAAAGTTTAAGTTTTTTCTGGCTTTTAAGCCTTCTTCCCTCTTCCTTATTTCTTCTTCCTTACATTAATAATATCATCTATTAAATTCATGTCTACATAAGTTCTACCTTTAGCATCTCCAGCTATGACAGTAAAAGGTTTATCTGGTTCTCCTAAATGATTTAAAACTAAAGTTGCCCCAGTAAAATATTGATTGTAAGTATAATCATTCACTGTAACAATTGTTTTTAACCCTGCTACTTTGGCAGCATTGAAACCATTATCTGAATCTTCAAATACTAGACAATTATCTGGTTGAAGATTCATTTTTTCTAACACATAATAATAAATATCTGGTGCAGGTTTTTTTTGTGGAACTATGTCTCCTGCTGCAATTATTTCAAACCATGATAAACTTTCCTTGCCCAAGGTATTTTCTAATAATGTATTTACATTTTCTAAGGTGCTAGTAGTAGCGATCGCTAACCGTACTTTCTGATTTCGTGCCTCTGCTAATAATCTTTTTACACCCAAGCGCAACGGAATAGTCCCTGTTGCTAATAATCTTTGATAATATTTAGTTTTCGTGGCGTGCAAATTATAAACTAATTCCTGGAGTGGAATAGATGATTTCAACTCTGGTTGATACTTACTAATATAAAAATTGATACGCTCTTTGCCACCCGCTACTTCCAACAATTCTCCGTACAAAGAAACTGACCATTCCCAGTCTAACCCTGCTTCAGCAAAAGCCTGATTAAAAGCTACTCTATGGCCATCTCGTTCTGTATTTGCCAACGTACCATCAACATCAAATATTAAGGTCATTTAATTCTAAAGTGTGATAATAAATTAATGATTATAGTTACTAAATCTATAGAAAAATATTCCTAGACAAGTGTTTTAATTAAGTGTTACCTTAACGGGGTGAACTACAACACCACGCCAGTTGCTTCAAGTCGGGAGACCCGCCCAACGCACTGGCTCCTCTATCCCATTGCTAAAAGCGTTTGGGACTGCTTTTCGTAATATATTTAAACTTCCATTGACATCAGCATTGTATTTGACACCATTTGAAGCTTTATAAAGTCCTCTTTTGACTCGTTTACCACTAAATCTATGTTTGACACCTTTTTGATAAACTGGTAAGTCGTCCAAGTCTAAAAAACTAGCAATTGAAGTATAACTCTCTTCATTAATTATTACTTTGATTCCTACTAATTTGGCTTTGTATTTTAGTTGTTCTATTAACTTAAAAAAAGGAATTTGAACAAAATTTTGATTGTTTTTTAGGCCAAGATTTATGCCTTGTTTCCAGTTAGGATTATTTCCTATTACTAAAGTTCCTATCTGACTTTCTATCAGATGATTAATAATATACCTGCTAGTCTTATGCAGATAATCATCAATCTTTAAATTTCTTTTTGTCGATAATCTTTGGATTCGATTACTACTTTTAGCCTCCTTTAATTGTGACTGTAGTTTGCCTTTTTTCTTATTATAGAATTGATTGATTGATTTGACTGGTCTGCCGTTAATAATTAAGGGTTGAAAACCTTTTTTATTTGATGTTACAGTCGCCAAATTATTCACTCCCAAATCTACAGAAGCTACATGAGATTGTTACAAATCTAATTTAACTTCAACAGATTCGTAAACCACTTCTATCACATAGTAATTAAGCTTAGGAATAATTCTCACAAGTTGGCCGAGAATCATAATTTATTTTACTGTCAAAAAATAGCTCACTTTTTGATAGTAATATCTTCTGATTTTTGACTAATTGAGGTTTACTAATCGCCTGTTTTGTATAAACTAAAATATTCCTCCCTTTCTGTTTATGTTTATATTTTGGCAGTTTAGGGCGGCTTTTAAACTTACTTGGACATTCATTATAAGCTCTTATAGCTTGAAAAAAACTTTGCCAATTTTTATCTAAAAGAATCAAAACCTGCTGAGAAACTTTCGCCGGTATTGCTTGATAATCTGCTCCCGACTGTAATAACTTTTGAACCTTGTGATAATTTAGATAATTTCCTTTATTAATAAACTCTTGTCTAACTATGTAGTTAGCTATGTTGTAGAGATTTTTAGACAAGAAAGCTAGAGCATCGAGTGATTTATAATTGGGATGATTTTTTTTAATAATAGTACGCTCTACTAACTGCATTATCCCGATTTTAAACATTTAACTATCTGTTCTGTTTTTCTTGTTCTTCTTCTGATTCCGATGTAATTATGGACACAAAATCCTCCATCAAATCATCAGTTTCTTCTGAGGCTAAATTAACTACTTCAATGTCTCTATTTGTTTGTGTTAAGAGAACTTTCAAATAATTAAAGCCCACTCTACTTAATCTATCTTTATGTTCACTTTCCTATCAAGTCATAATGTTTTTCTATAAAATCAATAAAGCTTTACAATACTATTCTTTAAGTTAAGTTAATTTTATAATCTCAACAGAACATTCACTTCATTAAACATCTACAATAAAAACAATTAAATCAATTATCCCACTCTTGTTCATCAATTCTTTCTCCCTACTCCCTACTCCCTAAACTAAGCACTAATTCCAAAAGTGATAAAAGTTACTAGACGCTGTACAAAATCGTCAATTTCCTCACTAGAAGTTTTTTCACTCAGGGGTTCTAATGGCTCAATTTGATTGAGAACTCGGATCAACATTGCTATCACAAGATCGAGTTTCCATTCTAATTCCATTGGAGATTGATTCGGAAGCACTTTCTGCATTATATCTAGAAATCTTTGGTGAGTTCTGCTAAATTCTACTTCCGCTAGTCTCTGAATTGGATATGGTTCCGTGCGACAACGGCCCATAAATTTAGCATGAATTAGACATTCCTCCGAGCGCTCCTGAATCATTCGTAGGGGTGGGGTAATTACAGCTTCTACAATTTCTGCCACTGAAGGGAGGTCTTCAGAGTCTTCCAAAATTGCCAGTTGTCGCATTTGTTCTTCAACAATAGGTTGCGCTACTCTTCTAATTACTGCGGTAAATAATTCTTCTTTTGAACCAAAATGGTAATGGACGGCAGCTAAATTCACATCCGCCTCTCGAATTATGGCCCTTAGAGAAGTTCCCGCAAAGCCAAGAGAGGCAAAAAGTTTCTCGGCAGCATTGAGAATTTGCTCTTTTGTGTCAATAGTTGAATTCTTGCTCATTCAGTCATGTCTATGATTTGCTCCACATTTTAGTCTAACATTTATATAGCCCTGTGCGCAGCCAACAATTAATAATTACCCCCTTCTTACTTCCTTCTTACTTCCTTCTTACTTCTTTCCTTCTTCCTTCTTCCTTCTTCCTTCTTCCTTCTTTCTTCTGCTATAAATCAACTCAGATCTTCTACAGCCCCCAAAGCTTTCAATACCTCCTTGTTACCCTCAGTTAACCCCTTAACCCCAGTAATATTCATACCTTCATAAGGTCTAGGCACTCGCAAAGTTCTCCAACATTCGCTACTCTCAACATCCCAAAATTTAACCGTGCCATCCAAACTACCACTAATAACCGTTTTACTATCTCCGCTACAGTCAACTGATGATATGTGTTCATTGTGTGCCTTCAGAGTTTTCCAACATTTTCCAGTACTAGCATCCCAAAGCTTTAAACTACCATTTTGAGCGCCACTCACAATAAATTTACCATTAGCACTAAATTTCACAGGCCAAACTAAACATTTATGCCCTCGAAGCGTTTTCAGACACTTTCCCGTCTTCACATTCCAAAGTTTTAAGGTTGTATCCTCACTACCACTAACCAAAAATTTCCCATCCGGGCTAAAAGCGATCGACCTCACATTCTTAGTGTGTCCCCTTAATGTCTTGAGGCATTCTCCAGTCTCAATATCCCAAATTTTGATAGTTTGGTCATTACTACTACTAGCGAGAGTGCGATCGTCAGGACTCAAAATCACCTTCCATACCCAACCTTGGTGTCCTGATAAAACCCGACACTCTTCAGTATCAATATCCCAAATTTTAACAGTTGCATCCTGACCTGCACTAGCTAAAAATTGACCGCAAGAAGTAAATGCAAGGGTCCAAATTCCACCTTGATATTGTTGAGTAGGATATAGTAAACATTTCCAGTAGCTACCAGAATTAACATCCCAAATTATAATAGTTTCATCATCGCTACAACTGACAATTTTCTTACCATCTGGGCTAAAAACCACTGACCAAATCAAAGCTTTATGACCTCTCAAACATTGCAAACATTCTCCAGTTTCCACATCCCATATCCTGACAACATAATCCAAATGACTGCTAGCAATTTTCTTACCATCTGGACTCAAAGCTACTGACCAAACTTGATCGGTATACCCTTGGAAAGTTTTTACACATTTCCCTGTTTGAGCATCCCAGAGTTTCAGCACTTGGTCATTATTTCCCGTTGCCACAGTTTTGTTATCGCAGCAAAAAGCCAGAGTCCGAATTCCTGTCTGATGACCTTTTCCCGTCGCCAGACATTGCCCAGTTTCAACATTCCAGAATCTAACAGTAGGTTCAAAACAAGCACTAGCTAAAGTTTTACCATCCGGACTAAAAGCCAGTACCTTGATTTCCTTTTGATGACCTGCTAGTTCTCGATCGCATTCTCCTGTTTTCACATTCCACAAGCGAATAACTCTTTCATAACCACAACTGGCAAGTTTTTCACCATCTGGAGTAAAAGCTACTGACCAGACACCATCTTTGCTGCCTGTCAGAGTCCGAATACAGCTAAATGTTTCAACATTCCAAAGCTTGATAGTTTTGTCTACACTGGCACTTGCTAGAGTTTTGCCATCGGGGCTAAAAGCAACGCCTAAAACCCAACCCTTATGTTCTTCTAAAGTTTGAATACATTCACCAGTATTAGCATCCCAAAGCTTGATGGTGTAGTCATTGCAGGCACTGGCAATTGTTTGAGCATCCGGGCTAAAAGTCAGAGAAAAAATCCAATTTGTATGTCCTTCTAAATTATGAATGCACTTACCTGTAGCGATATCCCACATTTTAATTTTACCATCGATACTACTGCTAACCAATTTCTCTCCATCGGGACTATAAGCAATGGATAAAACCCACCATTCGTGTTTTTGAAATGTTGCCATTTGTTGCCCATCTAGTACTCTTAATAAACGAACTAAGCCATTGGAGTCCCCTGTTGCTAGTAGTTTTCCGTCAGGACTAAATGCTAAGGCATGAATACCACCAAAAGATTGAGTGAAAATAGATTGCGTTAAGTCGGAATAGGAAAAGTTGACATCGTGTAAGTTAATTCCTTGGAGGTAAGCTTGTCTGATGGTAAGATAAGAAAAATTGTAGCCTTTTAAATTTGTCTTTAAATAACAGAATAAATTGAGAACATTTCCCCCTATATATCCTGGAAAAAGTGAATTTTGACGGATATTTTCTAGTATAAATAATAAATAATATTCTAGGTTTTTTTTATCCTGATAAAGCTCAATTAATCTTTTGGTAATAGGTGCAATAAAAATTCTGATTTGAGTATTTCTAATATAGTCTTTAGCTTGAGCCTGGAGTAAAGAATGATTATTAAAAAGTTGTAGTTTTCCTATTTTTATTTCTTGGCCAATTGAAGTGATTAATTTTTCTGTGACATATTCTATTAGAACTGGCTGGAGGGTAAAGTATTTCCCCTGTTTGCTTTTTTCTAGGGGAATTTTAATTTGTAGGGAACACAATGTTTCTGATAGATGATCTTGGGCATTTTTTGTAACTATATCTGATTTTAAATCAGTTATATAAATTGGTTCTCGATGAATCGTTAGCCAGTATAAAATTTCTTTTTCATCATCTGATAATCGTTCAAAATGCCTATCTAATAATTCACGAAGATCGGCAAAAATAGGTTTTCCTTGTGTTAAAAATTCAGTAATACTTCCAGGATAATCTTGAAGATGATGGGCTGCTAATTCTAATGCTAAAGGATTGCCGTTATAGAATTCAATTAATTTTTGCCATTCCTTGTCTGTAGCGAGAAAATCACCAATTTCTTCAAAAATAGCCCGTCCGTCTGCAGTATTTAAACCTGTTAATTCTAACAAACGAACTGGTTTACGTTTGCCTGAAAATCTCTGAATATTATTAATTTTTTCTCTACTAGTTAATAGCAAACAACTTTCATGGGGAACTGAAGCAATTTTTGATAAAAGTTGACCATACTCTTCATATCCTGGTTGATATTTTCCCGCAGCATCTCCTGATTCAAGGATACTCTCCACATTATCTAAGATTAATAAACAACGATGTTTTTTTAAATAGTCAAGTAGCAGAGATATTTGCTTGTTTATTTTATCTGGTAAATCAGCTATTTCTTGACGAGATATAAATTGAATTAAATCGGCAATAATTTCTGTAATAGGAGGCGCGTTGATGAGCGATCGCCAAATTACAAATTCAAATTCATCTTGAATATCTCGTGCTAAATGTAAAGATAAATCTGTTTTACCAATACCACCTTTACCTAATCTGATAGAGACTGCTGTTTTACCAATACCACCAATACCGATAATAGCAATGAGTCGGCAACGTTCTTGGAGAATCCATTCTTTGAGTGTTTTTAATTCTGTTTCTCTACCAAAGAAAGTTGGAATATCCGGTGCATCTCCCCAGTCTTGATAGGTGATTTTTTTATGTTGCTTTTCTTCATAATCAGATTCTTTTAAATCTAAAGAAAGACTACTAAAAAAGATTATCAGACTTTTTAAAGTAACTCCTTCATTCATTTTAAGAATTTTTGTCACAGTATGGCGGTGTAAACCAGTTGTTCGAGCAACTTGATTATAACTATATCCATTGTCCAAGAATTTAAGTAATTTCTTATCTATTTTTTGCTTTCCTGCTGCTGTTAGAACATAAGTCAATTTT
>NZ_CEZPJD010000051.1:0-20280 GCF_983059655.1 Okeania sp. | reverse complement strand
CGTTACAGTCTGCATTAATTAACCAATTATTACTACTTCTATACAAACCACGCTTGATTCTTTTCGGTGATGGTTTCCAATCATCGGGTTTTTCACCATAAATAGGCAGATCGTCACCATCTAAAAATGAAGCAATACTTGTATAACTTTCTTCTGTTTCTATAAATATTATTCCATATTCTTCACACAACTGAGCTATTCTTTCTTTCAGTCTAGCAGTGGGAATTGGTACAAATTCTGAATTATTTTTCTTTCCTAATTCTATTTGATTTTTCTGACCTTTATTCCAACCAAATACAATTGTACCAATATGATTTTTTAAACAATGATTAATTACTATTCTGGCTGCTTTATTTATACCGTCACGAATTTGGCGGTTACGCTTTTCTGTAATTGCAGCTAGTTTATTTGACCAAAATCCAGTCGGTTGATTTTCTTTAATAGTTGATATCTGTTTGTTGTACCAACGATTCATTGATTTGAGATGTTTCCCATCTACAACCCGTGCTAGTACCTACATTAGATACACAGGTCAACCAATTATTTAAACCATGGTCTATTCCTAAGACATTGTCTCGATCTAATTGAGGTTTAACTACTATTTCTTTTTCATAGATAAATTCCCAATAAAAACATCTGTTCCTCGGTAATAGTCTTAGTTCTTTGAGAGAAGCAAAGTTGAGATTGCTTGGTATGGGAATTAAGAAGCTATCTATTCCAAACCAGGGTTTACAGGTATTGCCTAATGGTACTCTAAGAAGATTACCTTTAAGTTTTAATGCTTGCTTGGGGTAACTAACTGTAGCCATTCCCCCTTTTTTTCTGTAGTTAGAAATCCTTGGTTTGTCTGAGATTTTTCCTTCTCTGTAGGCTTTAGTTAGACTATAATAAGACCTAAATGATTCCGCTACAGTTCTCAATATTTGTTGTGCTGCTTGGGAATATAAAACTTTGTAATGATAGTTGTGTTTATAGAGCTTTTCCAAGTCAAACTTGCCCAGAGTTTTGTCAGACTTAAAAAATAATTGCCGACCATAATATATGCCCATATTAGTTAGCTTGTGAGATTCTTCGCACAAGAATTTTAAGATAGCAATTAATTCAGAATTTTTATTTACTAAAACTTTCTGACAGGAGTACATTGGAAACGAGCAGACCGAAAAGTTATTGTCTATTATAGTAATAGTAACAGAGGACAACTAAAATTGTCTAGTCCAAACAACTCCCTTGTTTTCATGTCCCGGTTCAAACACGGGGGAACTCCAACGTCGCTTTTCGGTAAAATAAAGTACTTCGGATTAAAATCCGACGAGTTGCCTTTCATCCATCGCTTAAAAGACCATGGCTTTTATGCTCCCGTGTTATTTAGGTAATAAAAGTTAAATTTATCTATATAAATAGTTCAAACAACTTAATATTAGTAATTAAACTCCTTCCTTGTTTCTAGTTTCTTCTTACTTCTGCTATGAGTTAAAATTGGCATAATAGACCTATGCTGAATGTCATATCGTCTTTTTTCTATCGACGCTTTCAGTTCTACAATTACTTTGCGACCTCAAAAAGCTCTGAAAATAGATTTGAATGGAGAGTACCCTTGTCCATGTCGGCGTAGGGGCAACTTAATTCCAATAGCACTGACGGATGCCTTTGGCTGTAACCGCTGTCAGCAAATATTTGTTGTCAATGAAAGTGGCGATACTATTGAACAACTCTCCACTCACTACCCCTACAAACCAGCTTGGCGATGGACAGGTAAACATTGGAATCGTGCCTATTCTAATTGGAGGGCACATTATTTACCAATAGCTATAGTAATGATTTTAGTCCCATTAGTGATTTGGCTACCCCTGGCCTTACACTCTTCTGGTTCTAATATAGTGATTTGGGCACTGGTGGCAGTGGTTTTGGCTATGCTTCCTGCCTTGATTGTCTGGCTTGCTTATAGACGGTGAATTTGAGTAGGGAAGTGTTCAACAATTAATAATTAATAATTAATAATTAATAATTATCTCTTCTTTTCCAGAAGAGGATTGACTAAAAGGAAAATTTTTTCTTTTTTCTCCTTTAAAGGAGAGGCTTTAAGCCTTAATTATTTGGTAAACATAGGAGTAATTGGTATTCCTGCTAGCATAATAATATACAGAAAAAAGGAATACCCTTCAATAATTAATAATTAATAACTAATAATTACCTCTCCTTAAAAAGAAAAGGTAAGACTAAAAGGAAATTTTTTTCTTGTTTCTCCTTTAAAAGAGAGGCTTCAAACCTTAATTCTTCGGTCATGGGAGCAAGATGCTCCCACTGTTCTCGTAACAAAAATAATGACAATGCAGGACCATTACAATTCACCATCACCGAATAATTAACATGAACTGACTAATAATTATTGAAAAGGTTATTTTTTCTGTGTTAATTATTTAATAATTGAAGTGTCAACTAATTTTCTTAAGCAGGAGAGTAGATAGTAGGGAATGATGGGAAATTTTAGACATTTTCAAGAGAATCAAGAAGAGTATTTTTACAGCATATTCTAAGTATATAAAGTACAGATATTAACAATTAAATGTTTCTAGTACGGGAATTTTGCACACCATGGTTGTACTTCACTGACAAGGAATCTGCTGTATTACTAATTGATAAGACCTAAGAGCGCGCAGCACAGCGAAAAAAGATGAGACATTAAAGTAGAAAAGTAAGTAAGCATTTCCTACGAAATTCTTACAAAAATAACCCTATATGATGCTTTTCATATAGGGTGAAAAAATGAATTTAGGGCGTATAACAGTCGAAGGAAAGGTTAGGACAGTTCAAAAGTTTAAAACTAAGACAACATAAGATTTTTCCTTCTTACTTCTTACTTCTTCCTTCTTCCTTCTGCTATCCTATTTTGTTGCTAATTTCACATCAGTTGCTAAACCAAATACTTGTAATAATTGAATCATTATCCAAGTTGTATCAATTTCCCACCATTTCAAACCATGACGTGCAGAATACTGAAAAGCATGATGGTTATTGTGCCAACCTTCACCATAAGTTAATACGGCTACCCACCAACAGTTAGTAGAAGAATCACCAGAATCATAAGTACGATAACCAAACTTATGAGTGGCACTATTAACTAACCAAGTGCAGTGAAAAACAGCAACTATTCTAAAAAAAATACCCCAAACTACAAAAGGTAAACCTCCGATAAAGTAGAGCAAAATGCCGAAAGCAATTTGAATGGGAATAAAGTTTGCTTGCAGAAATTTATAAACAGGATCGTCTGCTATATCTTTTGTGTAGCGAGGAACTTCCGATCTGATTGGTAGGTTATGAAGCATCCAACCCATGTGACTCCACCAAAACCCACGATGGGAGTCATGGGGATCTTGTTCATTGTCTGAATGTAGATGATGAATGCGATGTAAGCCTACCCAATCACAAACTCCACCTTCACAGGCAAGTGTACCGCAAAAAACTAAAAAGTATTCTAGCCACTTGGGAGTTTTAAAACTACGGTGTGTCACCATGCGATGGAAGCCTAATGTAATACCTAGACCACCTGTAATCCAATGTAATAATAAGGCTAGGCCAACTGCAGTCCAACTAAAGTTACTGGGAAGTAGGGCAAACAAGGCTCCAATGTGCAGAAATGCCATAAAGCCTATGATGCTCCAATCAAGGGAAAGTTTTTCTGATGTTGTTGAAATTGTCATGAAAATCTCTAAGTTAAGAACTAAATAGCTCAAAAGGAGCTAGCTTAATCAAAGCAAGTTTATATGTTCGTATAGGATATGGAAAATATCTTAGTAATAACTACTTAATCTATATCTATATCTATTAATTCAGAAGCAGAAAGTTAAAAAATATTCTTATACCAAAATCCAGGGTATTGTTAAGTGTTTAAGTTTAAATTCCTAGCTAATAATACAGGATAATTTTTCTTAAACCAAGCTACTATAAATAAACTAAATAAATATAGTAAAATTTCTAAGATTTAGTAATTGACTCTGAAAATTCGATTAATAAAAAAAGTCAATTACTATCTTTAACATTGAGAAAAAACTGCTTTGTTTATTGATGTTTTTTACTTCAAAATTATTATGGCTTTTTGATGAAACTTTTTTCAAAAAAAAGCACAGCCTCAATATCTAAAATTAATTCTTTGTTGACAAAGAAATTTTAGATTTTATAGTAAATTTGAGTATTAACAAAAATTTACACTTCGTTAAGCATATCACAAATAAAACAAATTAAATAAAATATGAACAGTACTAAATATCTACAAACAGCAGAACAAGACCTATTTCCCATATTTTCCGATATTGATAGCTTAGTCAAGCAAAATCTCAGACGAGTTATAGATGCTTTTCGGGAGCATCGGGTAGGTGTCCATCATTTTGCAGGAGTTACTGGTTATGGCCATGACGATTTAGGGCGGGAAACTTTGGACAAGGTTTTTGCTCGGGTGATGGGGGCTGAGGCAGCAGCGGTAAGAGTCCAATTTGTTTCTGGAACTCATGCGATCGCTTGTGCTTTGTTTGGCACTCTTAGGCCAGGGGATGAAATGTTGTCTGTGGTGGGTTCTCCTTACGATACTTTGGAGGAGGTTATTGGTCTGAGGGAGGAAGGTCAAGGTTCTCTGAAAGATTTTGGCGTTAGTTATCGGGAATTGCCGTTAACTGAGACTGGTGCAATAGATTGGCGGGGGTTGGAGTCTGCTATTACTGAGAAAACTCGTCTGGCTTTGATTCAACGTTCTTGTGGTTATTCTTGGCGAGCTAGTTTGTCTATTGCAGATATTGAAAAAATTGTCAAGATAGTTAAAGAACAAAATCCTCGGACAGTTTGTTTTGTGGATAACTGTTATGGGGAGTTTATTGAGGAGCGGGAACCTCTTGTGGTGGGAGCTGATTTGGTGGCGGGGTCTTTGATTAAAAATCCTGGTGGTACTATAGTTCCGGCAGGTGGGTATGTGGCAGGTAGGGAAGATTTGGTGGAAGCTGCTGCTTGTCGGTTAACTGCTCCTGGTATTGGTAGTAGTGGTGGGGCAACTTTTGAGCAGAATAGGTTGTTGTTTCAAGGTTTATTTTTGGCACCTCAAATGGTGGGGGAGGCGATGAAGGGTAATCATTTGACGGCTTATGTTTTTGATAAGTTGGGTTATCCTGTTAATCCTCTTCCTTTTGAAAAACGACGGGATGTTATTCAGGGGATAAAGTTGGGTTCCCCGGAGAAGTTGATTGCTTTTTGTCGAGCTATTCAGCAATATTCGCCTGTGGGGTCTTATTTAGATCCGGTACCGGCGCCGATGCCTGGATATGAAAGTCAGTTGGTTATGGCAGGTGGCACTTTTATTGATGGGGCGACTTCGGAATTTTCGGCGGATGGTCCTTTGAGAGAACCTTATGTTGTGTTTTGTCAGGGGGGGACTCATTGGACTCATGTGGCGATCGCTCTGGAGGCGGCTATTGAGGCGGTAGGGTTTTTTTGAAGTCAGAAGTCAGAAGTTAGAAGTCAGAAGTTACAACGAAAGTCAAAAATAAAAAGTCAAAAGTCAAAAGTTAGAATTTTTTAATAGGGATTTGCAGCCTAATTTTGTCAGGATACAACGGAAAATCCTTTGGTGTGGCGATTTTTTTTCATTAGCTCTCAGAAAATGAAAATAGTAGATGATGTTTTTTTCCTTCTACTGCGTATAGAGAAATAGCTGTTTCATTTTATTCAGCTCTTAGGAAGCTGATTGCTAGTATCAATATATATGGCAATTTCCGGCAAGAGCTGACAGATATGATGGGGATTTTTTTGACTTAGGCCACAAAAAATATTTGACAATCTGCTTGGAGGTGATTTGATTGTACGCCAAAAAATTTGAATTAAAACTCAGTAATCAAGAGCGATCACTTATGGCTCAATGTGCTGGTTATGCTCGTTTCGTTTACAACTATGGCCTCAGTATGGTTAATGGAACTTCTGCCATGACCAAAGTTAACAAGCGTGGTCAGAAAGTTAGCTTGAGTGACACATTACGCATTTTAGAAGCTAAAAAAGTCTTTACTAACTATGTGAAAAAGCAACCAGAATATGCCTGGACAAATAATTATTCGTCTCGCATTTACCAAAGTGCTTTTCAACATCTAGGTGAAGCATTTAAACGGTATAAAGAACGAATCAGTAAGTATCCTAAGTTGAAAAGAAAAAAAGACAGACAATCTTTTACGGTTTATGACAGTAATGGAAAAGTTACAGTTAACCCTGGTAAGAAAATTAAAATACCAACATTAGGAACTTTTCGATTATGGGAATCAATTCCTTACACCACAGCAAGTCAGACTTTTACTATTAGTAGAACAGGGAAAAAATGGTTTGTTAGTTAAAGCAATTGAAGCTGAGAACTTGCCAGTTCATCCACTATTAGATAGACGTGTTCAAGAAACTTTTGGTATAGATGTTGGGGTCAAACAATTTGCAAGTATAGCAAACCAAAAAAAGGCGGACTCCGAAGTTTTCAGTCTCCCAGACTCTATTAAACTAGAGCAATTAAAAATTGCTAAGTTTCAATGGCGCAATAGGAATAAACAACTAGGAGGTAAAGGTAAACCACCTTCAAAAAATGCCATTAAATACTACAAAAAACTCGCGAAGTATCATGGTGGTATTGCTAATGTGCGTAGGGATTTCATAGAGAAAATTACTACAAAATTAGTGACTCAAATTAAGCACGTCTGCTTAGAGAGTTTAAATGTTAAAGGGATGATGAAAAATGGTAAGTTGGCAGCGTCTATAGCCCGCCAAGGATTTTATCAATTTAGGGAACGATTGACAACCAAAATCGTTGCTTCTGGTGGAACTATAGTGCTAGCTGACCAGTGGTTTCCGTCATCCAAAACTTGTCATAGTTGTGGTTGTATTAACCAAGAATTAAAGCTAAAAGACCGTATTTTTAACTGTCCTCACTGTGGAATGAGAATAGACCGGGACTTGAATGCGGCAATGGTGTTATCTCAGTATGGGGAAGTTAATCAAAAAAATAGGGTAGGCTGTACCCGAATTTACGCTTGTGAACTGGAAGAGGGCGGCCGACCAGGTTGAAGCAAGAAGCAAACATCTAAGACTTGCATTACCAGGTTTTACCTAGTTTTGCTGGAATTGTATAGGTATTGTACAGCAGGATGAAATTTTTCCTTCTATTGCGTATAGAGCAATGTTAAATGATTTCTATAATAGGTTTAGTTAATTGATAAGAGTTTATTCAAATGGATAATGAGAATCTAGAAATTCCAAATATTTCTATGGAGAGAAATAAGTCTTCAATTAGTCTGTCTGTAAATAGGGATGCTTTTACAGAATTCGTCGTTTCTCTGCTGGGTAAACCAGAGTCGGTTGAGGGATATATAGAAGGAGCATTTGAGATAGATTTTGGAGGATTTGAACAGCTTAATTACATAATTGATGACAGAATAACAAAGCAGAACCAGTCTGTGTTGGTAGAATTTAGAGCTAAGTTATTTTTCAATGATAATTCTTCACTTTCATTTAGTGGTATTAAGAGTTTTCAGGAATATAAAGAACAAAGAAGTTTGATTTGTACAGGTTTTATATTTACTTGGGTTTATCTTGTTGAGTTCCATGATAAAAAAGTTCCTGAAAGGCAGGAAATATCAGTATCCTCGATAGAGGAAGGTACTCCCTCTTCGGCAAAACCAGAAAGTAAAAAGGAGAAGTCAATTTCTCAGATATTCGATTTTGGCTTTGTAGATCAAATACCTAAAATTAGTTATTCTATTAGATGTACTAATCAAGGCTGGGGAATTGAAATTGCCGAGCTTGTCCGTAACTGCATTAAAGGTTTTGTCAAAACAGATGTGCCTTTTGCTGGCTTCAGGCGAAAGGTTATGGAAAGACCTATACTGCTTGTAATTCCTTCTTGTTATGCCTCTTTCTTGTTTTGCCTGCCTGCATTCTTGTGGATATATTCAGAGGGAAAGTTAATAAGTTGTTCGAGCTTTTCAAATAAAATAGATCAGTTTTTAGGAGGCAACATATCACTTGGTGAAAAAGTGGACTTTCTTATTAAATTTTTTAATACTTGTCGAGCATCGGATTTAACACAGTTTTTTATATCTTTTTCTGTTGCTTTCTTTTTGATCTTTTTCTCTTCTCTATTGTGCACATTAATTTTGATGTTAATTAAATTACCTACTTATCGTTTTGTTCTTTTTACCGAAGCATCAAAGAAGAAGCGATATAAATATTTTCGCAGGGTTAGCAATAGGAAAAATTTGTTGTGGATAGTTATAGTTGCAGGTTTCATTGTTGGAGTTTCTGCAAGTATTTTTGCAAGCTATCTTTTAGAATGGTTAGGTAATATTTTCGGCTAACCCTGTTTACTAAAATATTAGTTGTGAGAATAGTAAAATCTTCTACAAATAACCAACTACAAACCATAATAATTTCCGCTATTTTCTTAACACCAATTCCGCCACTAAAGGCAAATGATCTGAACCTGTAGTTGACAAAACTTCAGCAGATTTAGAAACCCAATGATTTGAATACCAAATATAGTCAATTCTAAACAGAGGATAATCCAATTTCCAGGTAGAATTGGGAATTAAAAAATCCAGACGCCAACCCGCAGGCCAAGTTAAACCAAAACCCATTCCTGATACTCGAAAAGAATCATTTAATACTTGTGTTAAATAATAGTAATCCTGAGATTGTTCGCTCATATTAAAATCACCCGCCACAATAACTGGCAAATTTTCTTTTTTTAGTCGTTCTATTAAGTCTTGAATTTCTAGCGATCGCTCATCAAATTCATAAACTGGAATTGTCAAGAAAGGTAAAATTTTCCGAAGTCGAATCCAAGGTGAAATTGTTTGAATATTATAGACAACTATTAGCTTTTCCTTAATTTTAATAATTGCTCGTTGTTGAACTTCTGAATGATCTGCTAAGTGTAGATTTTCCTGAAATTCTATAGGATATCTGCTGAGAATACCCGCTCTATAGCCTTTAATATCATCTGAAGTTTGATAAGGATATTCAGCTTTTAATTTAGGAAAGGATTTTGTAATATGATTTCTAGTAATTTCTTGTAACAATACAATGTCTGGTTTTTCTCGTTTGATTATTTCTACTAGGGTTTCCGTTTCAGTCTTATGCCAACTATTATTTAAGGAGAAAATTTTCAGAGGTTGAGTATTTGCTGCGGAAATAGTTTGAGGAGAAAAATATTGTGTATGTAACCAACCAATAAGCAGCAGACAAGCAATAGATGAAACTATCAAAAACCAAGGTTTTTTTATAATGAAAAATGCCGGGAGTGGCAGAATGAATATTGGAAAAAAAATCAAAGGGATAAAATTTCCAATTAAAGCTATTAGCCAGAATTTATCCCAGAATATTGGTCGGAGTATGAAGTAAATTAAAATTAATCCTGAATAACTATAGACAAATACTTTGGTAATTATTTGTAAAAGTAAGAAGAGATTCATTATGAAATGATTTGTGAAAAAAACTATAGAGGTTTGGTTTCCCAATCCCATTTTTGCCCTTGGTTTGGTCACCAAACCCCAATGCATAGCAATCAGAAATCAGATGTGAGAATTGAGGTGTTTTTTAAAAGTAGAGAATATAAAAATTCTTATGATTAAGAAGATACATTTTTTTCTTCTTCTCTGTTCCCTGTTCACCGTTCCCTGTTCCCTAAAAGTCTCTAATATCTCACAACTTAAATCATATTGCTATACTGTTAACCGATAACTGATAACTGAAATTAGGATTTACTGTTAACTGATAACTGTTAACTGAAATGACGCTCTTCTCGATATAAACGCAAACCATAATTTCCGGCGGGAGTTGCTTGTAACTCTTGAATTACTGTTGCCATTTTTGAAGGAAGTTGTGAGAGTGGTTGAGGTTTAAGAAAATGTTCTTGTGGCATTAATACAGGAGCAGATAGTGCTGCAAAAGTTAAATCTGCTGCGGAAAAATTATCTCCTACTAAATAAGAACGACCGTCAGATAATTGTTGATCAACTAAATCAAAAACTTCCTTAATTTCTGCCAGAGATTTTGCAGCATTTTCTGCTGTTAGCTGAAAATTTTTCTGCAACAAATTGGAGAAATAGGGAAAGGCAATAGCAAATCCAATTTGTTCAAACCAAGGAGTATTTGTACACCAACCTCTACGCATAGCTTGACGGTCTTTTGCCTTGTAAAAATATCCCCAATTTCTCACAGCAATAGCTAATTTTTCATCAAATAAATCTTCTAATTCCTCAACTTCTTTCCGTAATTTTGGAACATCTGGATATAATTTTTTATCTGCTGGAGCTATGCTACTCAGGTAATGCAAAATATCAGTCGAATCAACAAAATTACCATGATTTTCTGTAGCTAAAACTGGAACACTACTACCATCATATTTTAGAGTTGCAAATCGATGAAATAGAGGAACATGGGGTTCTTCTATGTAAGTAATATTTAGTCTGTCTAATGCCCAACGAGCTTTTTCACAGTAATGACTGATAGGAATAGTAATTAGACGATAATTTTGGGAGTTCATAAAATTTTTCCTTGTTGATTATTTCCAGAATAACTAACAAAAAATAGTTAAAAGTAACGAGATGTATGGCAATGGAAGTTAAAAATTAAAAGTCAAAAGTTAAAAGTCAGAAGTAAGATTTTATCGGCTCAAATTGGGAAAGTCAAAAGTTAAAAGTCAGAAGTAAGATTTTGTAGGCTTCAAAGTTTTAAGCTACAGTAATTTCAGGAAATTATTTAACTTAGGTATTTACCTGACTTCTGCTTGATAATTAGATTTACTAACGAATTTTCTCTTCTTCTTTCTTCCTCCTTCATTCTTTAAAAATCAGTTTTACCGAATAATTAAGGTAAAAATCTTCTCACTCGCTGTGGAGAAACAAGAAAAAATTTTCCTTTGATTCAATCCTCTTCCTTTTAGGGAGAGGTAATTATCAATTATCCATTATCAATTATCAATTATTGAACTTCTTCCTTTTTCCTTCTTTCCTCTTCCTTCTTTAAAACAGCTTCCCTAAAACCTAGCACTAATAAAATATTAGATAGTGTTAGAAATACTTCCGCACTACCATGTAACCAATCAATATTTGCTAAGGCTTCGCTATAAATTTGTTTAGCATAAATTCCAGCAGGAATAGTTACGCCCACAAATACTAAAGTGCCATAAAATCCAATTAAGGCTAAACGGGGTGTTTTGCCTGAACGAGTGAGAAACCAAAGAAAGCCTAAATAGGGAAATAGAGAAAGAGCAAATAGAGTATCTTTAGAAATCATATTTTTATAAGTAGTTGTGCTTTTATAAATTTTTTAGTTGAAAGAGAGAACAGGGAATAAGGAACAGGGAACAGAAAGTCAATTAGGATGTTTAATTAACTTTGCTTATGAACTTACCAGTTTCAAAAAATACTACTATATTAACCTTTTTTGTAGTTAGAAAAGACTTAGATTTTGCAGTTGCAGGAAAATAAAATAAAGAGTAAGTTTCCCTACTCCCTACTCCCTACTCCCTACTCCCTTTTTACTTTCTGAAAATATCCACCAAGCAGCAGCTAATAGAGTAAAATTTCCCAACAAAGTCATTGAAGCTTGAAGAGTAACTAACCATTCTAAATTTGGGTCATTATCAAAATAATGCCAAGTGCAGGCACACATCGCACTGACCAATGCAGGTAACATGGCAAAAGATAAACCATACCAGGCACGGTTATTAGTGACATTGCCATAGAGAGAAATAAACCAAATAGCAGCTATCCATTCAATAACGCTAGAAATATGAATAATCCAAGTAGGAATTGATAAAGCGTGCATATCCAAAAAATCTGAAAATTTAAGTATCAACTTTGGTATTATAAACGTTGTACATAAATATAGTCATACATAGTCAAATAATGTCAAATATCTTCGTTGATTTGTACAAAATATCTACTAAGTATTTGACAAAATTTAATAACTCTCGACCTGATGTTTAATGGTATAATGAAATTGGTACTTAATTAAAGACTAAATAACCATAAAAATTAATAAGTGTTCAAAGCATTTAGTAATTTTAACCCCTTGATTTATGAGATTAGTTGAGAGACATATTATTAAGAAAAATAATCGGTTTTATGCTGAAATTGACCGACTATGTTTCTTGTCTAAAAATCTCTATAACTATGCGAATTATTTAGTTCGTCAGTCTTTTATATTTGAAAATACTTATCGTCACTATTATGACCTGCAAAAAACACTTTCTACTCAAGTAGACTATAAAGCAATGCCAGCTAAAGTCTCTCAACAAATCTTGATGATAATAGATCGAAACTGGAAGAGTTTTTTAGCAGCGAATGAAGTTTATAAACAGAACCCATCAAAGTTTAGAGCTGCGCCTCGTCTTCCTAGATATAAAAATAAAATAACGGGAAGAAATATTGTAGTTTATACAAAACAAGCCATCAGCAAGAAGCAACTTAAACAAGGAATTATTAATCCTTCTCGAACAGGGATATATCTAAAAACCCTAGTACCTGCTTCACAAATTAAACAAGTTCGTCTTGTTCCTAGACTTAACCATTATGTAATTGAGGTAATCTATAAAACCACTAAAAAACAATATGAGCTAGAGGAAAATCGTTGTGCCAGTATTGATATTGGATTAAACAATTTAGCTACATTAACTTTTAATCAAGCCGGAATTAAACCCAAGAGTGATAAATGGCAGACCGTTAAAATCTATAAATCAATACTATAATAAAGTTAAGAGCTTTCTACAATCTCAACTTCGGGAAAATCAATCAAGTCTGAGACTGAAAAAACTTTGTAATCAAAGAGAATTTAAAATCAACGATTATCTTGCGTATTGCATCTCGTTTGATTATTAATACCCTGATTAATGAGAAAATAGGAACATTGATAATAGGGCACAATGAAGAGTGGAAGCAGAAGCTCAACTTAGGGAAAAGAAACAATCAAAATTTTGTATGTGTGCCCTATAACAGGTTAATCGAAATGTTATCTTATAAAGCCCAGATGGTAGGGATATATGTAATTATTACAGAAGAATCTTATACTTCCGCATCAAGTTTTCTAGATAATGATTTGATTCCAGTGTACAAGAAAGGCCAAAAAAATCAAGTCACTTTTTCAGGAAAAAGAATAAAGCGATGCAGCGCGGTCTTGGGGGTTTCCCCCATGAGCGACTGCATCAAGACAAAGAGGTTTGTATTGTAGCGCTAGCAAAGGGTTAATCAATGCTGATGTGAACGGTTCTCTGAACATAATGAGAAAAGCAGTCCCAAATGTCTTTGACCATGGGATAGAGGAGCCAGTGCGTTGGGCGGGTCCCCCGACTTGAAGCAACTGGCGTGGTGTTGTAGTTCACCCAGTCAGGGTAACGCCTGCAAAATAAGGATTAGTCATATTTGACTATATTTTTATCAACTATTCTATAAGGTTATATCAAAAGAGAAAATTACTCAGGCAAATGCGGGCAATTTTATGTGGTTACTACGGAAAAGGTAATAGTGGAGATGAGGCATTATTAGCATCTTTGTTGCAGATGTTGCCCAATAATATTCAACCTTATGTTTTGTCTGGCAACCCTATCGAAACTCAAAAACAATATCAAGTCGAAGCAGGCGATCGCCTCAATACTTTTACTATTCTCCAGGCCATGAAACGTTCGGATATATTTATCTGGGGGGGTGGAAGTCTGATTCAAGATGCTACAAGTATTGCTAGTCCTTTTTATTATGCCGGACTAATGGGAATTGCTCAAAAAATGGGCTTAAAAACAATTGCCTGGGCACAGGGTATTGGGCCTTTACATCATCAAACTACTCAATTTTTGGCAAAGCAATGTTTCAAAGGTTGTACTGCAGTTAGTGTCAGGGATGCCAATTCGGCAAAAATAGTTGCTAAGTGGGATATTCCTTTTACTTTAGCTCCTGACCCAGTTTGGGCCTTAGAAGGTTCTTCTGTCCCCGGTCTTTGGGATTTACCTGCGCCGAGAGTAGCGGTTTGTTTGAGACCTCACCCACAACTTACTCCGGCACGTTTAGCAATTTTAACTCAGGCTTTGGTTTCTTTTCAAAAGGCAACTAAAGCGTTTATTTTGTTGTTGCCTTTTCAACCGATAAAGGATTTAAAAATTGCTGAATCTATTCATCAAAAATTACCTAATCATAGCAAGATTTTAAGTATAGAAGACCCTAGAGTTTTGAAGGGAGTTTTTCGGGGTGTGGAAATGGTAATAGGTATGCGTTTCCACAGTTTAATTATGGGTTCTGCGGAGGAATGTCGTTGTTTTGCTATTAGTTACGATCCGAAAGTTAGTCAGTTAATGACTGAGTTGGAAATTCCTGGATGGGAGTTAGCTGAATTGCCGGAAGATGCAAATTTAATTAGTAAGATGTGGATTGAAAATTATGCAAATGGAGATGCTTTATTTCCAGAAAGAATAGATTTTTTGAGGGAGCGATCGCTAATTCATCAAGAGGTATTATCTTCAATTAATAATTAACAATTAATAATTAATAATTATTGCTCTGCTGATTAAATATCAAAGCATTGACAGATAAAGGTTTTAGCCTTTTTGTTGCGAAAAAAGTGTCAGCTTTTAGCTCCGAGTTGCCCAAAATACTCACATTTTGAGCAGACAAGGGCAGAAAAATTGAGCGACAATTCTTTCGACTGCCTTTCCTGTAATACAATTTCTTAAAAACTTTTCTACATTTTGTTGAGCAGGGGAGTGGGGGAGAATTCATTAATGGATAATTGATAATTGATAATTACCTCTGGTTAAAACCGAGAAGATTTAATATAAGGAATATTGTCTTTTTTTTCCTTTAAAAGGGGAGGTTTTAGACCTGAATTATTCAATTATTAATTATTAATTATCGGTAATAATAATTAACATTAACTGGGCTATTTTTAGCAAAAAACTGATTATAACTATTTTGATTAATTAATAACTGAAGTTTTACCCAACTATAGCGTTACTTTTAGGAATTGGTATAATTCCCATTCATTCTGACTCCTGACTCCTACCCTCCACAAAAAGACTTTTTCAGCAAACACTAATTCATAATTACCTCTTATTATAAAGAAGAGAGAAGAGGATTGAGTAAAATAATTTTTTTTCTTTTTTCTCCATGAATAGAGATGCTTTATACCTTAATTTTTCGGTAAAAGGAGTAGGTCATTTCAGTTATCAGCACCTTTGCAATAAGAAGGCAAGAAAATACGGAATTATCTTTTATCCTCTTAAAAGGGGAGGCTTTATACCACGATTTTTCAGTAATACCATTACGGTTGCATGACTGCAAAAATCTGGAAAAACTTCCACAATAATTATTGCTCTGCTGATTAAATATCAAAGCATTGACTGATATTGGTTGTAGCATTTTTTTAGACAAAAGAATGTCTACTTTTCCGTGGAAAAAGCTCAAAAATTTAGTATTTTAGGACGATTATGGCAGACAAATTAAGAAACAATTATGAACGACTACCTCCTCTATAATTCCCATTTATCCTGATTTTTCACTACTCCCTACTCCCTACTCCCTACTCCCTACTAAAAGAATTTTTCAGCAAACACTAAGTAGATAGAAGTCGTGCATTTTCAAGTCTGAATTATGATTCTTGATTTATCATTTTATTTTGTTTAGTAAATAGAACGTTAAATACATGAGATGTTTGATAATACTTACCGATAGGTAGCTTAACTAGCTGATTAATTTCGTCTGAGGTAATTAAATAAGTTTCATATTTTAAGGAATCCATAAATTCTCTCAATTCTTTTTCATTAGTTCCCATTTGTTGTAATCCAAATCTGTTAATTTCACAAATAATATAGGGAATGTCATATTGGGAAAATGTATTTACTGCTCCTTTAATTACATCAAGCTCTGCTCCTTCAGTGTCAATTTTAATTATTTTTATCTGACCAATATCTTTTTGCTGACTTAAAATATTATCAAGTGTAGATTGTTGAATATTTTGCATTGTTTGATTAGCCAAACTTTTTTGATTAAATAGATGTTTACCTACATCCCACAAAGCATGACCGCCATCGTTATCTTGATTGAAAAATAGTTGTGTTTGTTTCGTTTCTGAGCTAACAGCAAGATTAAATAAGCTAATATTATTTAGATTGTTGAGACTAATATTCTCTAAGATTTTTTGATAATTTGATAATTCTGGCTCAAAAGCAAAAACTTTACCTTCGATGCCTACTATTTTTGCAGCTAAAACAGAATAATATCCAATATGAGCGCCAATATCAATAAAACAGTCACCATTTTGTAGAAATTTGCGAATTAATTGGAAAATTTCAGATTCATAAGCTCGCCCTTTTTGAACAGAGTCAAGCATCAATTTTTGAGTAAATTTATTAGAATCTAGGGAGAGCTTTATTTCTTGTTGTTCAGAATTAGATTGCCATTGAATATTGATAATTTTAGTAGAATTTTCTGGAGTTATAGTCGAACTATTTTTCCTCTGAATCATTGCCCAATAGATATCTGGACCTGCAGGCACATTAAATTTAATATCTAATACCTGTAAAATCTCAAACCCTGTTCTTTTAATTAAATCTAACCACATAGTTTTTCCCAATACACTGTAGTGGTTTTTATTAGTTTGATGTTGGCAACTTGTATCAGGATCAGGTACTTCTAAATATAGATAACCTTCGGGTTTAATAACTCTATAAATTTCCTGTAAAGTAAAATATGGAAAAATACTATATTCTAAACAATGTCTGCACCAAACAAAGTCAAAATAGTTATCTTCAAATTCTAGAAAAGATTGATCCATTTCATAAACTTGATAACCTTTTTGTTGGCAAATAGCTACATCTTCACTATTTAGAGTAATTCCAATTGGTGAAAAATCATGTTTTTTAAATATTTCTAAAGCGACACCTTGACCACAAGCAATATCTAATATTTTGGCTGCTGGTGGTAAAGATATTTGCTTTAGACATACATTAAACATTTGCTCAGTTATTTGATTATGAAGTTTGGTTGGAGGTTCGGGATAGGTATCATTTTTAATTTTTTCTAGAAAGTTCTCAATTTTTTTTATTTGTGATGAATTTAGTTTCATAATATATATAGCAATCCTATTTGATTTGTGTCAAAAATATTTTTTTGAGGGAATAGGGAACAGGGAACAGGGAACAGGTAAGAGTTTCAGTTTTTTTATCTACTTTTTGATTTGTCGCAACCTCTGCGCGGATTGCTATAGGTATTCAACAATTAATAATTAATTATTACCTGTCATTGAAAAGAAGAGGATTGACGAGATAGGGAAAATTTTTTCTTTGTACGAATATCTGCTTAAGAATATAGTAGAAATTAAATGAACGCTTGCTTTATTCATTAGACATATCCATTAACAAAGTCAGAATCAGAAGTTAAGCTACCCCCGCCCTAACCCACCCCTGCCCCTCCCAGGAGAGGAGCCAGGAGGAGAAGTAGAGGATGCGTGAGCAACTCTCCAAAAATATTGCGCCTTCAAAGGGGGGGGTTTTATACCCATATTATTTTGATAATAAAAGATTAAATCAATTATCGCACAGCAATTATCAATTCTTTCTCCCTACTGCCTACTGTCTACTCCCTATCTGAATTAGTGATAAAAAATTACATAATTATCGTATAATTATAACGCAAAAATAGAGGTATAAATCTTGGCAAGAGTCAGAGTCAGACAGCACGTTAATCCTTTCTCTAGTAAATATCAAGAGTCAGTAACTCTACCAAATTTTAGTAATATTTATTCTGATTTGAATAAACCATTACATTTAGATATTGGCTGTGGTCGGGGTAAATTTTTATGGCAGATGGCACAGACAGAACCTGAGTGGAATTTTCTAGGTTTGGAAATTCGGGAACCATTAGTTATAGAGGCTAATAATTTGCTAAATGAACAGGGTTTTAATAACTTGCACTATTTCTTTTGCAATGCCAATATTTCTCTGGAAAAAATATTACAATCTTTGCCAGAAGGAATATTACAAAGAGTCTCTATTTTATTTCCCGATCCTTGGTTTAAAAGACGTCATCAAATACGCAGAGTTGTACAACCAAAGTTAGTCGAAGATTTAGCAAATTATTTAACAGTTGGAGGAAAAGTTTTTCTTCATTCTGATGTAGAGAAAGTGGCAATAGAAATGTGTAAACGCTTCTCTGTTCATAATTTATTTTATCGAAGTTCTGATGATTGGTTGACTGAAAATATTTTGCCAGTATTATCAGAAAGAGAAATTGCTACTTTAGCTAAAAATAAACCTGTGTATAGAGCATTATTTGAGAAGATAGTGCCGCTCGGAAGTCAAAATTCAAAAGTCAAAAGTCAAAAGTAAGAAGTAAGAAGTAAGAAGTAAATTATAGTTGTCAATAGGAGTTAAGGATTAAGTAGGGCTTGCTGATTAAATATCAAAGCATTGACTGATATTGGTTTTAGCATTTTTTGATCTAAAAAAGTGTCAGCTTTTCAGTGGCAAGAGCTGCAAAAAGCTAACTTTTTGAGCATTTTAGACTGAAAACTTGCGCACTTTTTTCGACCTAAAAATTCTAAAACCTTTGTCTATAAATGCTTTGATATTTAATCAGCAAGCCCTAACTAATAAAATTTGGGAAACTAATTTCCTGATATTCGCAACCTAAAACCTAACACCTAAAACCTAATATTATATCCAAGAACGAAACCACATCCTCATCTGCCAATTTTGCGGAGATATAGGTAATCCTAAATAAACAGGCATCCAAAAAATAAAAGCAGATAAAATGAGAAAAATAACTGTAACTCCTATTACTCTCAGATGAACTTGTCTATTATTTAACCACCTATCAATCCACCAAGCAAGTGCCAAAATAGCAAACACAGCAGCACCCATATAATGATAGATAAAAGTACAACGAGTAACTTTTGACCAAGGTAAAAAATTTGCTAACCAATTTAATAATAAATATAGTAAAAACCACATTTCTGAGGCAGGAATAAATTTCACTTTTGCCTTAGTGACAATTTTATTACGTCTAGCTTTTCGTTTTTTTTCCCAATCTGATACGCGGTTAATTAATATTAATACTAAGGATAAAATTGCTACTGCTGATAACCACCAAAGAGCGGGATTTCCCATGGCATGAACATCGTAAATTAGTGGATTAACTTTTGGATTTCCAATATCTGAAGGTAATGGTGGTAAAGAAGGTTCAGGTTTATCTAATAACCCTGTATTTTTATAGAAATAAACTACAGGTCTGAGCATCAATGGCCAAGTCAACCATTGAGCACAATAAGGATGAATGTCTGGTCCACTACCAATTCTTTGATGATAGCTGAAAATTTGTTTTTGCATTTCCAGAAATCCATATTTCGGATTGAGAATAACGTGGGGAATCCAGAGTAAACTGTAGGTTATTATAGGAATAAAAAATAAGTTTAAAGTAAATTGAACCAGATTTAGTTGAGTTAAATTTCGCAAAGGAGATATAAAATCAGACTTTTTGGGGGGTGCTAAAAATTCAATCACCCAGGCAAATATCCAGAGTAAATAAATACTGAGTAAAAATCCTAAACCATTCCATTTTATTGCAGCACTTGCACCAAAATTTATTCCGGCTAAAGCCAACCAAATTTTTTGCTTCAATTGCCAATCTTGCAAAGCAATAATTAAACATAACTGACCTAACAATCCAAAAATTACTAGATAAATATTATTTAAGGCGTAGCGAGATTCAACTAAAAATAATCCATCTAAAGCAATGAGTAAAGCAGCAATAAAACCATAACTTTGACGGCGAGTTAATTGATAAGCGATCGCTCCTACTACTACTGGAATAAATGAACCAGTTAAAGCATTTACCCACCGATAAGTCCAAGGAGCTAAAGTAGAACCTGTTTCATTATTCACTATTTCTTGTCCGAACGGCAGATGAGAACCTATCCAAATACTAATAGCAATAATATATTGACTGAGTGGAGGGTGGGCATTAAAAAAATCAGTTTTAGTTAGGTAGTTATTGGCAAATTTAGCATAATAAACTTCGTCAAAAACTAGAGTGTTAAAACGACCTAATTGCCAGAATCTGAGCATGATTGAAAATACAAATATACTCGCCATGCCAACAATAAACCATCTAGATGATTTACGAGATATTAGTTGCATAAATAGAATAAAATTTAGAGTGTTTTTATTTTAGTATAAAGACATAAAAAACAGCCCTAAAGTGAGAACAAGTAGGGCTGTTGTTGTATAAA
>NZ_CEZPJD010000050.1:0-20300 GCF_983059655.1 Okeania sp. | reverse complement strand
ACTTGGAACGGCCATTTATACCTAGTTTCCTGGTTTAATGGCCAACGAGTCGCACTTCACGGGTATGAGCTGCTCCACCACCCTTGATGAGATTTTTCTGTGGGTCAACTTCATCAGCACCATCAATGGCAATATCCATGTGGTCAACTTCATCGAGGGTAGTTAATGGCACACCATACTTTTTAGCTAATACGTTTGATTGAAAGGAGGTAGGAATACCTTTGATATCTGTGAGTTGGCCACTTTGTAGACGTTCTCCCAAAAACTGAATCATATAGGCAGCGGTCGATCCTGTGCCTAACCCCACTATCATTCCAGACTTTACTCGGTCAGCAGCAGCTTTGCCGACTTGCTGTTTCATTAATTTAATGGGGTCTTGTTCTGTGACCATGGTCTATACTCCTTATCTTAAGATTAAATAAAATAACAAACACTGTTTAACTTGACCGTTATAAGGGTTCGTAGAGAAAATGTTAGCTGAAAATTATTTCAATACAGCCAATCAACTACAAGATTCTGGACAACTTTATACAGCGATGATTGCTTATCAAAAAGCTTTGAGTATTAAACCAGATTATGTCGAAGCTTACAAGAAGTTAGCTGAAGTATATTTGATGCAAGAAAATTTTGATGCAGCGATTTCCGCTTGCAAGGAAGCAGTTAAAATTCAACCAAATTTTGCTTCTGTTTATTTGACTTTAGGGAATATTTTTCAACGTCAAAATTTATTTGAACAGGCAATTAATACTTATGAGCGGGCGTTAAATATTCAACCTGATTTTGCACAAGCATATGCGAATATTGGCACTGTTTATTATAAACAGAGGGAATTTAATTTAGCTATTTTTAATTATAAAAAAGCCTTAGAGATTAATCCTGATTTGGCATCTGTGCAGTTGATGTTGGGAAATGTACTTTCTCGAATAGGAGAATTCGATCGGGCAGTTTATTGTTATCAAAAGTTGCTACAAATTGAACCAGAAGAGCCTAAAGCTTACTGCAAGTTAGCAGAGGTATTTGCTCTGTATACAAATCTTGAACCAGCTTTTGATTATTATCAAAAATCTTTATCTATTCAACCAAATTATCGGGAAGCTTTTGTCAAGTTATATAAGTTGCTCAGACCTGGAACTACTGAACGTCAATTGGAGGAATTATTCACTGAATGGCAAAAACTAGCAGGGGAAAATAATCAGAATATAAAGGAATATGTTGATTCAGTAGTTCGGATTGAAGAAGGAAGAAGGAAGAAGTGGACGGGGACTCAAACCCCAACCAATTGTGAATATCCTGTAGACGGCGGGGTATTAAACTCAAAAGAAAAAAATAAATCAAGTCAATATCTAGAGCAGGAAAAATTTACAAGAGAAGAAAATGGAGAAGCTATTATTCTTGATGGAGAACATGGAATTAAACCTGCTACTGTTAATTTGATTCCAGAGCAAAAGGTAGATAATTTTGAGAATAATTCTGATAATTTACCTTATCCGGATGAAGTAGAAGAAAGTTTGGAAAAAACAGGTGAAATTACGACTTTTGAATATCAAGAATCAGAGTCAGAATTTACACCAAAAATCTTAAAATTTCCAGCGGCAGAAGCTTATATGAATCAAGCCGATCTAGCCTTGAAACAAGGAAATTTAGATTCGGCGATCGCTTGCTGTAAAGAAGCTTTGAAAATTCAACCGGATTATGCTCCATTTTATGTAACTTTAGGAAATGCTTTTTATAGACAAAATAATTTAGAAGCTGCTTTGCATGCTTATAGTCAGGGGTTAGAAATTAAACCAGAAGTTGCTGAAGTTCAGGGAAATATTGGTAGTGTTTATTTGCAGTTAGGTCAATATAAACAAGCGCTGTTTTATTATCAAAAAGCTGTTGATTTAAAACCTGGTTTGGCTGGTATTTATTGGAATATTGGTAAACTATTTCAATATTTAGGAAAGGTTGATGAAGCTCTGGAAGCTTGGGAAAAAGCATTAGAAATTCAACCAGATATAGTAGAGGCAGATTTTCACTTTAAATTAGGCAATACCCTAGTTAAACTTAGTAGAATTAAGGACGCAGTTATAAGTTATCAAAGAGCTATTAATCTCAAACCAGATTATACCGAAGCTTATAGTAATCTAGCTAATATTTTAGGTAAACAAGGAGATAGAGAAGCAGCAGCAAAATATTATCAAAAAGCATTAAATATTAATCCAGAACTCAAACACTTACATGAAAAACTAGCTAATAATTTATTACTGAAAGGTGACTACGACCAAGCAATTTATCATTATCAAATAGCTATTAAATATAATCCTAACTCCTATGATGCTTATGCCAACTTAGGAACAGCACTTTCCAATAAAGGATTATTAGAATCAGCACTAGAAAAATATCATCAAGCATTAAAACTTAAACCAAACTGGGCAGAAGTATATTCTCGCATCGGACATATTATTAAACAAGAAAAAATGGAAGAAGCGATCGCTTTATTTGAAAAAGCGATTGAAGTTAAACCACAATTTGTGGAAGCTCATCAACAATTATGCGATTTACTCAGTCATACAACTAAACTTGCCCAAGCTAGAAAAGCAGCCGATAATTTTTGTAATTCTTGTGGAGAAATAGCTCCTATTCTTTCAGGCACTGCCTTTTTATTCTCCTACTTTCAATCTGGAGTGAGTGACATGGCAAACTCCAAACTTTCAGAAGTAGAAAAATTTTCTTATCAAAGCTGTGAAACCTTCAGCGAAGTAGAAATAAAACTACTCTATGAAATTTTCTTATTTGCCGTACCTCACCTCCGGGATAACTTAGAAGGAAATGCTAAATTTTACAAATTAATAGCCAAACAATATTATCAAAATAGAGTCAAAAACTATCCAACTCCAAAAACTCATATTTCTAATTCCCAACCCCTGAAAATAGGATTCCTTTCCAAACATTTTCGTCGTCATTCTGTAGGTTGGTGTAGCGAAGCCTTAATTCGAGAACTATCTCAAATTACACCTCACATTCATCTATATATTACAGGTTCGTTGAAGCGAGATGATATTACTCAAAGATTTGAACAAATGTCTGTCAAAACCTATTGGCCGAAAAAGTATCCTAATGGGTTTCCATCCTACGAAGAAATTGTCGAACAAATATTAGAAGATAAGTTAGATGTAGTAGTAGATTTAGATTCAATGACATTGCCAGTAAATGTACATATTATCCACGAAAAACCTGCACCAGTCTGTGTTTCTTGGCTAGGTTTTGATGCACCATATATTTCTGAAAATAATTATTTTTTATGTGACTGGCATACTCACCCTGAAGGAAGAGAAAAATATTATTTAGAAAAATTAGTTAGATTACCAGAAACATCTGTAGCTGTGGGTGGGTTTGATAGTCATTTGGTTGATAGAAATACTGCGAGAAATAGTATCGGTATTGATTCAGATAAAATGGTTTATTTGTGTATAGCACCAGGACGAAAAACTAACCCAGAAATGGTACGTGCCCAATTAAAAATTTTGCAACATACACCAGAAAGTATATTAATTCGTAAAGGTCAAGGAGATGTAGATATAATTTATCAAACTTATCGTCAAGAATCTGAAAATTTAGGAGTAGACTTTAATCGAATTATCTTTTTAGGACAAACTCAAACAGAAGAAGAACATCGAGCAATTTATCAGATAGCGGATGTTTTATTAGATTCTTATCCCTACAATGGAGGTACTCATAATTTGGAAGCTTTATGGGCAAACTTACCAATAATAACTAGAACTGGAGAACAATATTTATCTCGGATGGGTTACTCATTTTTGCAGAATGTAAATTTGAATATAGGAGTAGCTTGGAGTTGGGAAGAATATACAGAATGGGGAATTAAATTAGGTAAAGATTTAGGTTTAAGAAATTCGGTGCGGGAGCATTTGCAAAATTCAAAAAATCCAGATAACTTAGCGCCTTTGTGGAATCCTAAAAAATTGGCAAAACAGATGTATCAGGTATTTGCTGAACTCAGAAATAAGTAACAAGGAAGATGGAAAAGGTAGATGAGGCATTGGCTGAACTTTAGGAAAATTAATCACAGGAATTAAAATAATTTACCCCTAATTCTGGGAAAGATGACAGAAAAAAGAGAATAGGGAACTTAACGAAGTCAAAAGTCAAAAGTCAGAATTCAGAAGTCAGAAGTTATTTTAGATAAAACTCTGAGCGATCGCCTCTATGACTCACTATATATTTGGACTTAACTATAACGTCTTAGTTATGAGATTTGAGATAATTGTCTCAATAGAACTTCCTTTGACTGATTATTACTTAACTACAACGTCTTAGTTACTAGATTTTAGATAAAACTCTGAGCGATCGCCTCTATGACTCACTATATATTTGGACTTAACTATAACGTCTTAGTTATGAGATTTGAGATAATTGTCTCAATAGAACTTCCTTTGACTGATTATTACTTAACTACAACGTCTTAGTTACTAGATTTTAGATAAAACTCTGAGCGATCGCCTCTATGACTCACTATATATTTGGACTTAACTATAACGTCTTAGTTATGAGATTTGAGATAATTGTCTCAATAGAACTTCCTTTGACTGATTATTACTTAACTACAACGTCTTAGTTACTAGATTTTAGATAAAACTCTGAGCGATCGCCTCTATGACTCACTATATATTTGGACTTAACTATAACGTCTTAGTTATGAGATTTGAGATAATTGTCTCAATAGAACTTCCTTTGACTGATTATTACTTAACTACAACGTCTTAGTTACTAGATTTTAGATAAAACTCTGAGCGATCGCCTCTATGACTCACTATATATTTGGACTTAACTATAACGTCTTAGTTATGAGATTTGAGATAATTGTCTCAATAGAACTTCCTTTGACTGATTATTACTTTTCAAAATTAAAATTACAGTTAACTTTTTACAACTGCTCCAACAGACGAACATACTCTTTAGCAGTCTCTTTCCAAGTCCAATGAGAAAAGCGTTTATCTACTTCTTCAGCAGACAACTTACTTTTAGGATATAGAATAAATTTCTCCATACAATTTGCTAAAGTATCCACATCACCCACAGGGAAAAAATCTACCATATCCTCACATTTATAAAGCTCTACCTGCTCTCGAAAAACTTCTAAATCTGAAACAATAGCAGGTATTCCTCTAACAACTGATTCTGATAAAGCTAAACCAAAACCTTCATATTTAGAAGGAAAAACCACACAGGAACATTTCCGATACCATTTTTCCACATCTTCATCGGAACAATATCCTAACCCCTCAAAATATTCCTGCATTATATTCTGATTATTCTGAGATATTTCCTGACATTGATGCAGATAATTAATGTATTCTTGACTATTAGCTTGCTGAGATAAACTAATATTTCCAGCAATCAAATTATCCGTTTCTTTACCAATCAAAACTATTTTAAACTTCAGATTTTTTTGAGCAAGCTTAATACCTGCCTTTAACAGAGTTAAGTGGTCTTTATAAATACCAAAAGAAGAAGGTAAATAAAATATTGGTAATTCTTCATTAGATTCATGGGAATTTTCTGTTATAGTCAACAACTTCTGTGAAGTATTTGACTTAGTAGGAAAACCAGAGTTAGGTATAGGTGTAATCTTGCTAGTAAACTCTGGAAAAACTGAGATAATATCTTTACGGGTTTTGTCAGAAACAGTAAAAACAATATCAACTTTCTTCAGCCATTCCAATAAACTTAAATCGTATTTTTTTATATAAGATTCTGGATAACTTAAAGGAGCAAATCTCCAGAATACATCATGGGTGACCATTGCTAAAGGAATATCAATATCGGGTGGAGTTAATTGATTAGTTAAAAAGTATAAACAATGAGTAGCTTGATAACGATTAGCTAAATATCTGATACTAAACTTACTCTGATATTTACGGCGGATACTCTTAAAAAATATTTGGATTTTCTTTGCTTTAAGATTACCTGATAAGGACGAAAACTTATTAATTACAGAAAGTATTCGAGACTGTAAAGATTTAGGAGGTAATGTAAATGATTCATATTTGATTATTGGAGATTTCGGTAACTTTTCTTGAAAATGAGGAATTTCTTTTTTAGGCAATACTAATATTATTTCCTCTACTTCTTCAATCAACTCTTCGATGGTTCCACAAATGACCTTTTCAACTCCACCTTGGCGATAAAATTCAATCGGAACTATCAGTTTCATATTTGCTTAGTTGCTCTAAAATTTACTATTTTTTCTCTTTCTATAGCAATTTCCAAAAAGCGTGAGGTACAAAATTTTAGGTTTGAAGGAACAGGAAACAGGTAAGCATTCAGCCCTCAGCAATCAGCAATCAGCTATTGCTTTTATTGCTTTTAGTTTTAGATAAAAGCTTTACTAATTGAGACAGAATTTATACTTAACTATAAAATCTGGCACTCAACAGTCTATATTCATTAAAACCCCATCATGATAGCTGAGAGCTGACAGCTAATAGCTGAATGCTTACGGAAACAGAGAATAAAAATACAAGAATATCAATGTACCTCACTACTTTAGGAAAAACTATATCAATTACTAACTAAACTTATTGTTCATATATATATAGCAATCCTATTTTATTTATATATAACTCACATTCCGCACTTCAAGAGCATATCATTAAAAGTAGTATATAAATTTGTATCTTGGTAGGTATTTATACTATGCGAATCATCTCAATTACTTTTTTCGTCGATCAAATTCCGAGTCAAAAATTTACGCATAAATACTTATTTGATTGATTACTCAATCACAGCAGTTATGATTTTCTTCTCAAATTCTGTCTCCTGTCTCCTGTCTCCTGACTCCTTTTTCGGTTGCTACATTTTGTGGTGCGGAATGTGGGATATAAAACTCTTACCACTTTTAGAGAATAGGGAACAGTTAGGAGTTTCAGTTTTTTTATCTACTTTTTGATTGCCCGCAACTTATTTAGGATTCCTATAGTAAAAATATTTTTTACCGAATAATCTATAGTCTTACAGTAGAATAAAGAAGGAAAAACCTGGATTTTTTTGAATTTTAAACTTTTGAGATCCCCTAATTTTTCCTTCGACTGTTATATATAGTAGGAACTATTCACTTTACTAATTCGAGCAAAAATTTACCGAATAAATACAGTTTAAAGCCTTTCTTAGACTGTGACACAAGCTATCAACCTACAAGGAGAAATAATAAAAACAATTCTTTTAATCTATCCTCTTATTTACTTTTGACTTTTGTACGGGCGTTAACGGCAACTTTGCATCCGTAAATGCCTATTCATCCCTACAACTTTTAACTTCTACGTAGCGATACTTGAGTTTATTTAAGTCATACTTAATCAATATTTTTCAACCACAATGGTGCTACATGCTCCCAAATTTCATTCTTGACATATTCTTGGATTTTTCCCCTAATCTCCTCTAACTCCTGAGGATTTTTTAAAAGTTCTACTACTCTATAAGCTAAAGCCTCTTGAGTTTCCTTTACCTGGGGGTCGCCATCCACTTTTATACAATAATCTTTTTCCATAATTGCTGCATAATTAGTAGTGACAGGAACGCATTTTACCATCGCCGACTCCCGCAATGAAATACAGTCTATTTCTTCATAAGCACACCCATAATAATGAATAGCTGAAGTAGATTTTTCATACATTAATTGATTGTGGCCCACAATACCATGTTCAATTACTCCTGGCTGCTCCATTAATTCCATCATTTTTTGTCTCCAAGGTATTAACCTTTCACTATAGTCACGTTTCGTCCACCCATAATAAATATGTAATTCTGCTTCTGGAATTTCTCTTTTAATAATTGGCCATCCCCATATCAACATAAATTCTAAGCCTCGATAATACCTCGAAGCATATACTAATCTATATGGTTGTTTTTGATTTTTACTCAGTTCTAAAACAGTAGAATCAGCACCATTATTAATAACTACAAACTTATCATCAGGTATGTCTGGTAATAAATTACGTTGGTAATAACTTTTGACAAAAATTTTGTTATAGGGCTTTAAGTATATAGGATCGAATGTAATTATATCGTGCCAATCAAACCAGGTTCTTTTAGCTTTAGCATAAGTAGGCAGCATCTTAGGATGTCGCCACATAATTAAAGTATCAAAAGTATCGTACCAGTTAATTTTGTCATAATTAACATATTTAACTCCTCCATAAATACCCTCTTTGTCTTCACAATTAGTAAAAATTGTAACATCATACCCTTGCTTGACCCATTCTCTAGTCAAAAAGAAAACTGCACTATCCGAACCACTGGCACCCTTAGTTTTCAGATCGGATTCTAGTACTAAAAAACGCTTTCCTAGATAATACACAATTGACTTTTCCGGCCATTTTTTAGCAGTTAGTTTCTTAGTTAAGTCATTAGCAAAGGGGATTTGAGATTTAATCCACTTTTTTATAGGTGTTAACATAATATGCTCTAGTATCAACTATAAAATCACAATCTTTGAAGAGATATTGTGTCTTTTTTTTTACTATAGCAGTTGTTTAATTATTGAGTAGTTAATTTCTATCATGATTCAGAAAAAGCATCTACTACAAAAAAATATTCTTGATTGCACTCAATCATGTGTCGAAATTATATCACAAAATAGATGAATTAAATTATAAGATAGACTATCTAGTTATCAAGGTTTACTCCAAGTTTATTAACATAGCAGATTCTGTCTGTCAATAATTATTTTGAATTTGAAGTAGTAGACAACAAGAAAAGAAATATTTGAGCTACTAACTATGTTAATAGATGTACTTTGGGAGAGTCTATATAGTTAATAGACATCTGGCGATCGTCAAAAATTAAATCAATCCCATACGCATAAATCATCAATTCTTTTCCCCTACTCCCTACTCCCTACTCCCTACTCCCTACTCCCTCTTTTCCGGAGAGGTCTAATATATTGACGATTGCATCTGTAGATGTCTAGTGAAAAATAACAGAGACTATCATCAATAGAAGAAATAATTTTTATCTGTATGAATCGGAACAGATGTATTGGCTGAGCGCCAGGAATCTGTATATACTAACCGTTTATCGAATCTAGTAGCGATCGCTCCATAGGAATTAGTAAAAAAAATCATGTACCAATGTTGAGCTTTCTAGGTGGGAAAAATATTCTTTCGGAATTTTTAATTGAGTTTATCTGTCAGTTTTCCCCACCTTACTTTAATTGGTAATCTATATTCAATGCGAGTACCTTAAATCAAAGCCAATATTTGGAAATAAAATCATAATGTCCAGCTTGCTCGGGTGGATAAAATCCTTTCTCTATTTTTTCTATAACATTTGGCAAAGCTTTAATAAATTCTGGACTTCGGTCTTTAGGATGAATTGTCCACGCTTTAGTGGAGCTCATAGTTGCTCGTACATAGTCAGTTTTCTCTAACTGCATGGATACCATAATCTCCCAAGAATCCAACTTGCCTTTGCCAGTATAGTAATTTAAAAGGGTTTTTAAGTGTAGTGGCAGTCGATTAAGAGATTTTTTGTTGTAGGAACGCCACAAAATAGGCAATGGCAGTAACTTTTCAAAGCGTTTACGGTTAATCAGATACACCCTACTGCTGAAAAATTTGAGTTTATAGAAGCCATCTACTTCTGGTTTTAGGGGCTTATTTTTTTGGTATATAGTACCATCTTCAGTTGGTGGACCTGTCAATGGTCTGATTGCCATGATCTCCGGATGTTGCTCCATTAACTTGATACCTTCATCTATCCAACTATAATCTGGTTGTTGATGTAGAAGCATATCACTGTCATAATGCAACATATAATCTCCTGGTACAGATTCTATGTGAGAAATTGACCCCAAGATCGGATAACCCTTATAGTTATGGGTGGGTTTAATCCGATAACCAAAATGCTTTTGGTACATTTGTTTTTGATGATTTTGGTCATAGTTAATCTCCACAACTCGATCTACAATACCTTTACCTATAAGTTCCCTGCAGCAATCTCTAAGTTCACTTAGAGTACCAACACCAGGACGCATAACTTTATCTCCAGATAGAGGTGCTGTATCCATAAACAGTACTTTTTGAGTAAAATTAAAATTACTCATTCTAACTAGATGAGGAATTGTATGCATCATAAAAGGTATGTCTGTTCTTGCTACCAACATCGAGAGAGAACAGCTGTTAGGTAGCATTAATGAGTCTTTACTACCACTTTCAATTACTCGTGGTTGCTTCATTAACTGCATAATTTTTCACCTCCAAGGTATCAGTTTTTTACTATTGATATTAATTCCATACCAATATTTACTTATTTTTTGCGCAAATTGTACTATAACTAACGCGGAAATTACTTAGAAAATATTAGTGATGATACCATGTAGGTAGCAGTTAAAACTTGTCCCTATGTAAAAATATGTAAATAACCCCTCAACTTAACTGTTTGTAGGAGTTTGAGGAGCTGGGAGTGAGTTTACAATTATTAATATTGATATAGCCAGGACTTACGCAAATTAACCTTGAAAGCGCTATCTGTAGGGCAGTATAGCATTCACCATCCCTATATGTAGAGTCTCTGCTTAAGTCCTGATAGTTAAAATTTTTCGTGCCTACCTACTTAATCATTATTTAAGAATAAAATCTTTAATTTTCCTACGGACTGCTGCGCAAACACAAGATTTATAGCGAAATGTTCAAGAGGAAATTATCCAAGATACAGAAGCATACTTAATTTTTGATGATGTAGTAATTAATAAAAAATATGCTAATAAAATAGAAAGCGTAGCTATTTTGAAAGAGGCATTTGTGCGACGATAATTAATATAGTGGAAATGAACATCTGTTAGAATTAAGATCACAAATTATAGATGAATTAAGTTCTAAGATAAATTATATAGTTATCAAGGTTTACTCTAAGCTTGTTAACATAGTATAGTCTGTATGTCAATAATTATTTTTAATTTGAAGTAGTAGACAACAAAGAAAGAAATATTTGAGATACCTAACTATGTTAATAAATGTACTTTAGGAAAGCCTATGTAGTTAATAATTAATTGCATCTTGTAGATGTTTAGTGAAAAGTAATAGAGAGTATAATCAATAGAAGAAAAAAATTTTAGCTCTATGAATCGGAGGAGATGTCTTGGCGATCGCCAGCAACCTCTATATACTACTAATACTAAATATCATCCTGATTCGAGAAAATATTTAGGGTTTGCTGAAAAAGTCTTTTTCAGGAGTAGGGGAGCAGAGAGTAGTTAGGAGAAACGAGGAATTAATTAGGAGATAGTCGGATATATCTGTCAGAGTGGTTTTTCTGCTATCTCTCCTGCCTTTTATGCTAATTTTTTGAGGTTTTTTAACGTGATACCAGGTATTTTTTTCGCTCCTTTAAATGCTGAATCCTTTATATTTCAGTGCTTTTAAATTTAATCATCAAACCCTATTTATAGTTCAAATAACAAGGAAAATCAAAAATATACTGGGAGTAATTCAACTGTGGCATTCAAGAAGCTACTCGATAATTTTAGTTCTAAATTAACTGCATTAAAACAAAGAATAACACCTAAATTATGGTCAGAAAATTCTATTGTTTACTACACTGGTCATACTCCATATCAATGGTCTCCAGAAAGTTTAAAAACAGGATTAGGAGGTGCTGATGCCAGGATTGTTTTTCTAGGTAGAGAATGGGTAAAGTTAGGTTATAAAGTTGCTGTATATAATAATTGTGGCAATAAAGAAGGTATCTATGATGGAGTAGAGTATAATCATTACTCAAAATTTAATCCTTATGACAGTTTTGATACTCTAATTATGTGGCAGTTTGCCTGGAGGATTAAGTTTCCCATTAAAGCTAAAAGAGTTTGGCTAGATTTAGGTTCGGTGTTGTTGCCTAGAGAAGTAACTTATGAAAAATTAAAACACTACGATAAAATTTTCTGCAAGAACAATTATCACCGTTCATTACTTCCAGAAATACCTGACAATAAAATTGCTATTATCCCTAATGGAATAGAACCATCTTTTTCCTCGCTCTATGAAAATCCTAAAGAGCCTAATAAAATTATTTACGCTTCTAATTATATTAGAGGGCTAGAAAGAATGTTAGAATTTGGCTGGCCGATTATTAAAAAAGAAATTCCATCAGCAGAACTGAATATTTACTATGGTTGGGGTAGCAAAATCGATCCAGATTGGAAAGAAAAAATGTTAAAACTAATGGCGCAACCAGGAGTAAATGAATATGGAAAAGCTGGACGAGAAAAACTAATGCAGGAAAAATCAACTTCATCAATTAATTATTATGGTTGTACTTTTGAAGAATTAGATTGTAATACAGTCCGGGAATCTGCCTTAGTAGGAGCAGTACCAGTCACAACAGATTATGCTGGATTAAAAGATAAAAGTTATTGTGTTAAAGTACCAGGTCATCCTTACGACAAAGAAACTCAAGAAGCATTAGCTTATAAAATAGTAGAACTACTAAAAAACCCGGAACAGCTTCAAGAAGTCCGAGAAAAAAATGTTGAGTTAGTCAAAGATGAAACCTGGGAAAATGTAGCTAAATTGTGGTTAAGTCAAATATCATAAAGGAGGTATTTTAATTATGACAATGCCAAATTTTTTATTAATTGGTGCTGCTAAGTCAGGTACTTCTTCTCTTTATTATTATCTGAAGCAACATCCTCAAATTTATATGCCAGCTTCTAGAGACCAAAAAGAACCAGATTTTTTTACTTTAGAAGGAGAAAGTAAAGAACGTATCGGTCCGAATGGTGTTCATTTTATGGAGAATGCAATTACAGATTTAGAAAGCTACCAAGAATTGTTTGCTGGAGTGACAGATGAAATAGCAATTGGGGAAGCTTCTACTTCATATATATATAGTGAAAAAGCACCACAGCGAATACATAACTATATACCTGATGCTAAAATAATTGCTATTCTTAGAGACCCAGCAGAAAGAGCTTTTTCTCACTTTTTATTTTCTCTGAGTAATGGTAGAGAACCGGAACCTAATTTTAAGAAAACATTAGAACAAGAAGATTGGCGAGTAGAGAATAATTGGAGTTTCCAATGGCACCATAAACGTCGAGGTTTTTATTATCTTCAACTCAAGCGTTATTTCGATCTATTTCCTTCTAATCAAATTAAGATTTGTCTGTATGAAGATATTAGAAAAGACCCTATTGCTTTAACTCAAGATCTCTTTAAATTTTTGGGAGTAGATGATACTTTTGTTCTAAATGTGGCTAAAGTACATAACCCTACCAATGTACCCAAAAATCAAACTCTTAATACTTTACTAAATCGTCCTAATCCAATTAAAGATAGTTTGAAATTATTTATGCCAATGGGAATTAGGAAAAAAATAGCAGGGACTATCAAAAAGAAGAATTTAGGCAAACCAAAATTATCTCCAAAAATCAGAAAACAATTAATTGCTGAGTATCGGGAAGATATATTAAAACTTCAGGATTTAATCGGCAGAGATTTGTCAAAATGGTTAGAAGTTTAGTTCAACAATTAATAATTAATAATTAATAATTAATAATCACCTATTCTTTCTAAGAAGAGGATTGACTAAAAGGATTTTTTTCTTTTTTATCCATAAATAGAGAGGCTTTATACCTTTATTTTTCAGTAAATCAAAGATGATTTTTTAAATATGACCAAATAAATAAAGTCTCAAAGCTGCCTACTTATTAGGGGTAGTGATAACTGATAACTGATAACTGATAACTGATAACTGATAACTAAAATGACTGATTTACCCCCAATATATTTTTATCTTCCCCAAAAAGATTGGTTAGATAATATGCCAGAAAAACCAGATGTTTATTGGGAACAATTTGGTCAAGGAATATACTGTTGGACTTTACAAACCTATCTTTATCTTAAAGCAGATGGATTTCCTTGTAAATTAGTAGGAAATATACCAGACGAAGGAATTGTAATAGCTCATCGAGATTCTTTTCCTTACAAACTAAGACCAACGTCAAAGGTTTTAATGGTCTGCATTAAACCAGATCGAAATCCTCATCCTTATGCTCAGTTGCAAGTAGTCCAAAATCCTCAAGATGCCAAAAATTTGAGAAATAGTTACTATATTCCTCTGTGGAGACAACCAGGATTAATTCCTCGTCATCCTGAAAGGGGCGATCGCTTTGAGAATATTGGTTATTTTGGTATTAGTTATAATTTAGCGCCAGAATTAAAGGCTGCTTCTTGGTCAGAACAACTAAAAGAATTAGGATTAAATTGGGAAATTATCCCTAAAAATCGCTGGCATGATTATAGTAATATAGATGCTGTTGTGGCTGTTCGTAATTTTCAAAAGCAAGATTATACTCAAAAACCAGCTACTAAACTCTATAATACTTGGCACGCTGGCGTACCTGCAATTTTAGGAAAAGAATCAGCTTTTCAGTCAGAAAGAAAAAATGAGTTTGACTATTTTGAGGTTAGCTCTATAGATGATGCTATTAATACTTTGAAACTTCTGAGAGATAACCCTCAGTTGTTTCAAAAAGTTAGGGAAAATAGTTTAGTTCGCGCTAAAGATATTGAACCTGAAAATGTTGTTAGGCAATGGCGTAATTTTCTAACTGATGTGGCTATAGTTGAGTATCATGCTTGGTGTCGTGCTTCCAAATGGTCAAAACAATTATATTTACAGAGTTGTTATTGGAGTATTAAAATTGGTGGAATAAAGCAGCGAATTCAAACTAACATATTTCAAAGTTAAAAATAATGCAAAAATTAATTGGTAAATTATCCCATAAATTGGGGCAAGTTAAACTAGCTAAATTTATTCAAAAGAAATTATTTTCCAAGAAATTTTTTACTAACTTGGAAAAAAAAGAGGATTTTAATTTTTATTTACCCTATGAAAATAAAAAAACAGGTGTTTCTGCATTTATCAGAATGAAAAATGAGGAGCAGAAAATTTTTTATTGTCTTAAATCTATTATTAATGTTTTTGATGAAATTATTGTAATTGATAATCAAAGTGAAGATGACAGCTTGCAAATTGTTCGTGATTTTCAGGATAAGTATGACTATCAAAATAAATTAAAAATCCTTACTTATCCTTTTAAATTATCTCTTTTTGGCAGTGGTTATGATTCTACACCAGAAAATTCTATTTATTCCTTTACATATTATACTAATTTTACTCTTTCAAATTGCTCCTTCAAGTTTGCTTGTAAGTGGGATGCAGATATGGTTCTCAAAAAAGATATCCTTTCACAATTTAAAGAATTCTTAGATAAGATTAGTAACCAAAAAAACAAAGTCTGGAAAATTGCTGGGCAAACAGTTTACAAAAATTTAGATAGTCAATTTTTTTTAGCACCAGATCAAATATATGCAGAACAAAGGATTTTTCCTGTTAGCTATCTGAATAGGTATAAAACTGGTGAGCTTTTTGAAGAATTTAAGTCAGCCTTGCCAAGAGATAAGTTTGCAGAGATAGTATTTTTTGAACTCAAATTTGCTAGTGAAAACGAATTCAACCATTGGTCAACCAATGATTTTAGTAACCGAAATAGAAAAAGAAAAGAGTGGGAGACAGTGCAACTTGTTAAATCAGGTGATACAAGTAGTTTGATTGCTTTACCATCCTATTTTTTGAGAGATTAAACCATGTTAGCAGAATGAATTATGAGAATAAAAAAATCAACCATTTTCAAATTTATCTAGCAAGCCCTAATTACCAGAATTTTTCAAAAACTAATGTTAATCAGGTCTAGCTTCACCTTATTTCCTATTAATTCAATTTTTTGAGCTTTATCTGATTTTTTCCTCTATCAAGGCTAAAGGAAATATTTGTTTCTATTATTTGTACATTTTGTATATTTTTGAAAATACATATTTAAAAAAATTATTAGATGATCTATCTGTATTTATCTCGCGTTTAAATTTTGCCAAACCTTCTCCATTAAACGACTGTAAATTTTCGATTAGCTCATAATCAATACCATAATATTCTTGAATTTCCTTTTTAATACTCTCTTCTAGATCATTAACTGCAATTTTCCTAGTAGTAGAAATATTGCTTTTTGGGAATTTTGACAAATTTACATTTAAAATCTCTCTAATCTTTAGAAAATCTTCTAACAAAAATTCTTGTCTGCATAAATAATCTACCTTAATAGACTTATCGTTAATAGCAAAAAACATATTGTATTGAGGTTCAAGAAATCCTTTTGTTTTATTCATGTTCCAGAAATCATTAAAACTTAAATCTCCTGTATATTTGTTGCGATTTTTTAATGTAGGTCTAGAACGATAATTATACCAGCTAACAACTCTTTTTACAGGATCTCTAATTATTCCCCATTTGAAAAATTTATCTAAGCTAAATTCTTGATGTTCAAATATCCAATTGAATCTATCATATATTTCTTTCATAGATAAATGCTTTCCTAGTGGAGTTCTTTTAATTCTTATATCCGCAATTTTTGCAATTACAGATTCTTCTATGGAAGATGAGGCACACTTAGGATTAGCAATAAAAATAAATTTGTTATTTCCTGAATACTTAATGAGCATTTTTATTAATGAGTATTTTTACTATCTATTATTTTAAACATTCCATTCATAAGGTTTATTCAAATCTCCAGCAATTCGATTAAACTCTTCGAGTTGTTCTGATGATAACTCGTTCTTCCATCGTAAATCTAACTTTAACTTCAAACCCATATTGTCATAGTAATCTCCCTGACGTTGTTGCACCTGACTTTGAACTGCTGTACCTTCTTCATTTCTATACTTTAAAATCAAGGAGCGAGTTCCTGTATTGCCAGCAATAGGATGATGGTCATGTTTCCAATATTGAACCATTTCTGGCACATATTTTATCTGTAAAAGTTGACATAAACTTTGTAAAGTTTCCTGATTTTCTGTGATAAATTTTTCATAACGAACAACCATTTTCCGTTCAGAAGGAAACTTATCAAAAAATTCATTAGTTTCTTTAATTCTTTTAGCCCACTGATGACTAAATTCTGTAGCTGTAAGTCCGGGAGTAATTCTCAATTTTGAACTCATAGTAGCTCTACCATCACGAACCATGTGAATGAGATAATTTTGAATTTTTCCCGCAGTAAACTCTTTAGCTTTGTATCGTTCTTTTACCCAATCAACTTCTTTACTCGAATCAATTAAAACTGTTTTAGATAGTTTTTCAAAAATGGATGAGTAAGCATTAAATACTCCATCTAGATGTAATATTTCTCTAACTTTTTTTTCTAGCTGAAGAGGAACTAATGGATTTAATCGAGTGTTACCTAAAACTGCAGTTAATCTATCTAGTTCTTTTTTCGTAAATTGTTGTTCCCAAAATGAGCAAGTATCTGGACAAACACCACAAAGAGCTTGCTTTTTTTTATAATATCGATATAATTTACTAATTTCTCCTAGTGCAAAACATTCAGGGTGACTGCCCAAAATTAACATCAATAATGTTGAACCTGTTCTACCACTACCTATAATAGATACTACTTTTTTATTCATTTACTCCTCATTTATTTCCTGGATTTTTTAGACTGAAACAAAAACCTAAAAAGTATAATTAAAGAACTGAATATCCTTATGATATATTTATTGAACTATTTCACGATTTTTCTTTAAAGTCTCTGTGACACTTTGTCCTGCTGTTTTTTGTACATGAACAAAAATAAATTTATGTTTGTGAGATATTAGCATTTTGATTTCTTTTTAGTTATGAAATAATTAATTTAATTCTTGTTTTAGCAAAAGATTTTGACTTTTAATTCCATTCAAAAGGTTTATTAGTTTCTCCCGCAATACGCTCAAATATTTCTAGTTTTTCTGGTGCTAGCTCTCTTTGCCAACGTAAATCTAACTTGATAGCTATATCTACATTGTCGTAGTAATCACCATTAATTTTTTGTACTTTCTTTTCTATTTCCTGTCCTCGATAGCGACGAATCAGAGAATAAGCTCCATCATTACCAGAAATATCATAATGATCGTATTGCCAATACTCTATCATAGAAGGAACAAAATTTATATTAATAAAATCACAAATCCTTTCAACAGTTTTATGAGGATTACTAGCTAATTTTTCATAAGCAATTTCAATTCTTTTCTCAGGATTAAATTTTTCAAAAAAATCATTCCTTAGTTTGTGTTTTTCTACCCATTCTGTTGCTACTTTAGCCATATCCCAATGAGTATATTTTCTCAGATAAGAGTTAACAACAGCTCTACCATCACGAACTAAATGAATTAAATATGCTTCTACTTTTCCTGATGTAAATTCTTCAGCTTGATTTTTTTTACCAATCCAAGGATAAGCTTTACTAGCATCAATAATAACGCTTTTATTTTCTAACTTGGAAAACATAAAAGAATAAGGGTTAAAAATATCATCTTTGTTGAATATTTGTCTAATTTTTTTCTCAATCTTTAAAGGGATATACTTATTTAAACGAGTATTTCCTAGAACATTAGCCAATTCATATAGTCCTTTTTCTCCAAAAGTTTTTTCCCAGAATTCAGATGTCATATTCACACAATCAATGGGCTTTTGCTGACGATAACGATTGGGAAGACCTACTAATTCACCAGCCGAAAAACACTCTGGATGACTTCCTAAAATTAGTGATAAAAGACTAGAGCCAGAATGCCCACTTGACATAATAAATATAACTTTTTTCTTCATAGATAACTATTCCTATAAAAAAATAAACGATTGGTTATGATTAGCGTTTAGTAAAATTCTTGATATAATCAAAAACAGTGATTCAAATTAATTTTTATGACCAACGGCATATACACTGTAGCAAATGATGTTGTCTTCGATCAACTTGTAGCTCTACTCAATAGTATTGAGGTAAATGTTGGTACTAATACTCCAGTTTGTGTTATTGCTTATGACAATAATACTGAAAAAGTCCAAGCTGATATAGAAAGACGAAATAATGTCCAATTTTTAGACAATCCAGAAATATTTGCCCCCTGGGAAGAATTTTCTTACGAAGCTTGGAAAGGTCATCCAAATGCTTTAAGTATGTGGGCAGAAAAAGGGGTTAAAGGGGTAAATCGGATTGGCATGAATCGTAGATATTGTGGCTTCGATCCTCAAGCTCCTTTTGAAAAGTTTATGTACTTTGATGCAGATATTCTGGTATTAAATTCTGTTGAATATATTTTTGACCAGTTGGATCGGGATGATTTTGTTGTCTATGATTTTCAGTATAAAGACCCCTCCCATATTTTTAATTTAGAGTCACCTAAACTGTTTGATGTTTTTCCAGAATCACGGATTAAATCTGAAATTTTTTGTGCAGGATTTTATGCAGGAAAAAGGGGGTTATTTTCTGAATCACAAAGGGATTTTTTAGTAGAAAAACTTAACTCTGGAGAAGGAGGAATTTTATATACATCCGCTCCAAACCAATCTTTACTCAACTATATGAAAATGCGATTGGATATTCCTGTTTATAATTTTGGTCTTGATTTACCACCAGAAAAAAGAACAGGTTGTTCTGTAACATCACCTCATTTTGAAGAAAGAGATAATGTACTATATGACAAGGGAGAAAGACTGACATATCTTCATTATATTGGAGTTTCTTCTAAAAGATTTGCTAGGCTTTGTCAGGGAGAAAATTTAGATCTTCCTTACAGAGATATTTTTCTCCACTATCGTTATCTGCACGAACCAGATAAAAGACCAAAATTTACTGGCAAACCAGAACCTTATAATCCGCCAGTAAACATAATGACTAAAATCTTCAAAAAATTAGGTTTAAATAATTAAATAAAAAAAGATAAAAGACATTTATATGTAGATAAGAAACAGACTGTAGCTCAGAGGATAAATTTATTGAAAAGTATTTAACTTCTGAGAATTAATTGCAGAAGACCGCTAAAATTTACAGGCAAACTATAACTCTATAATCTGCCAGTAAATGTAATTATTAAAATCTCTCCAAAAATCAGGGTTAAAATAGTTTAATAAAAAAAAGATGAAAGACGTTTATATTGCCCCTAGGTATTGGGCGATCACTTAGACTAACCCTCTTTCATTAATGGATAATGGATAATGGATAATGGATAATGGATAATTGATAATTACAAGAAGGTTAAAACCGTTACGGAATTGAACATAAGGAAATATTATTTCTTCTCTTGGTCGATTGGATATGGCGAGGAGACCGGCTCTTGCAGAGCAGCTCCGAAGATCGCCATCCCACCCAACGGGTGCGCTGCGAAGAGCGACCGCTGTCTTGGTCGATTGGATATGGCGAGGGGACCTCGCCATCC
>NZ_CEZPJD010000049.1:0-20498 GCF_983059655.1 Okeania sp. | reverse complement strand
CTTGTTTTTCACTAATTTTTTTACCAGGATAAATTTCATTTGTTAAATCATTACCTTCAATAAATTCTTGAACCAAATAAAATTGCCCACCCTCTTCAAAGTAGGCAAATAACTGAGGAATTTGCTCGTGTTTTCCCAGACGATGTAATATTTTTGCTTCCTTATCAAATAAACTTTTAGCAACTTGAAAAACTTGGGGACGCGGGTCAGATGGAGTTAGTTGTTTAACCACACATTGAGGGCGATCGGGAAGGTCTAAATCAACTGCTAAATAAGTAGTTCCAAAGCCACCCTTTCCTAACTCAGAGATAATTTTATAACGATGCCTAAGAATCATGTTAGTAATTATTTATTTGAGAAAATTATAGCTTTTTTTAGGAGTAAGAAATTAGAAAATAGTTAGAGTAGTTTAATCTTTTACAGCATATTTCGGGCAAATGAGGTACAAGGTAAATGATGAAAATATTGTAGTGCGGGCATCTTGCCCGCGATGGATGTACCTCATAACAACAGAAAGCGCTGTAAATATTTTCAAACTTACAACAAATACATACAATAGGGTATATAATTGTTGGGTTGCGCTTCGCTTAACCCAACCTACTGGCGTGACTGGCAAATGAGGTACAGGGTATAATGATGAAAATATTGTAGTGCGGGCATCTTGCCCGCGATGGGTATACCTCATAACAACAGAAAGCGCTGTAAATATTTTCAAACTTACAACAAATACGTAGAATAGGGTATATAATTGTTGGGTTGCGCTTCGCTTAACCCAACCTACTAGCCACTTCGTTAACGCTTAAGAGGTACAAAGTCATACCCATCCCCAATCCTCTGCACTTCCACTAATTGAATATCACCATCATAGTCACCAGTGTCTGAAAATTTAACTGCTTTGAACGCTCCAGGTGTAGAAAACCCTGATGATAACTCCTCCTGAACACCTTCACGAGTTGGTTGAGCTTGAGCGTCAATTGCTTTCACCAGAGCTTGAGTTGCATCATACGCAGTAATTGTTCGCCAATTCACACTTAAAGTTCCCCAAAGTTTTTGAGAGCGTTTTGGAAAATCTGAACCTGTTTCATTTCCTTCAATATCCCATGCTATCGCTACAATCATTCCTACAGCACTATCTCCACCTTTCTCAAGAGTCTTTGCAGAGTAAACATCATCCCCACCTAATACTGGTAAATTCCCTTCATTAACCTGAACTATTTCCAGAGCTTGATCTAAATAACCTGAGCTGGGAGCTAGCATTAACACATTTGCTGAATCTTTTGCTCTATTCAGAACTTTAGTTGCTTTCCCACGCCAATCTTCAGGATTTTTTGACCATGTAGATAGATCGCAATCTGGATCTTCTCTCAGAATAATATTTCTTCTGCCTAACTCAGAGGTAAATTCTTGACTTAGTGATTTACTGTAGTTGCTATCTGAGTTATAAAACACCACTGCTTTTACTGAGTTTAACTTAGCCTGAGCATATTTTGCTAATGCTTCTGCAGCCGCTCGATCGCTTGGTACGGTACGAAAAAAATAAGGAGTCTTATCTGTCAGCTTAACAGAGGTACTAACAGGAGAAATAGATACAAGTTGGGAATCCTTGTAAATATTGACTGTTGCTAGGGAAGTACCACTTGAGTAGTGACCAACTACTCCTAGAATTTCCTTTCTCTTGGCTAATTCTGTGGCAACTTCTTCCGCAATTTTCGTACCGTTATTAGGGTTATCATCATCATCATCAGCAATTGCTACTTTTAACATTCCTTCAGCACCCGATCTAGAAAAATTCCAATCGTACTGAGCATGAGCAACTCCACGCAAAATTTCCAGAGAGCCATTTAGATTACTACTAATTGGCAAAGATACAGCAATAACGTGGTAAGGTTTTTTATTTTTTTCAACTTCTAGGTTATTCAGAAAAATTCGTGCTTCTGGATCGTTAGTTTTTGATTCCAGATAACTAGTTAAAGTTCTAAATGCCCGGTCATAATTCTTATTAGCAATTGAATTAATTCCTCTTTCTCTTTCAGGTCTAACGTCTTCTGGATTTGCTAAGGATTTCTCTCCAAATGTAATACGCTCTGAAATACTGTCACCATTCAATTTAGGAGAATTTTCAGCACAAGAAATGACAATAAAGACTATAAAACTAAGAATTATTAGTCTTCGTAGCTTAACTCGTAATATTTTGTTCATAAATAAAAATAATAAAAATTGGCGTTGGTAAATTAGTGTATGGTATTAATCTTAATTACTTAGGAGTCAACCCACCCCTAACCTCTCCCAGGGGGGGAAGTCAGTCGGACCGAGTTAGGAGTCAACCCACCCCTAACCTCTCCTAGGAGGGGAAAAAAGAAGAAGAAAGAAGAATATATGTATCAGGACTTACGCAAAGGTACTACATAAGTTGCTCGGTGCGTTACGCTAGCGCTAACACACCCTACCAATAGCGTTCATGCGTAAGTCTTATGTATCTATAAAAAAAGAAGTGGAAAAAGTCTTTAAACCTCCTTTTGTCATAATAGACATCTCCAATAATAAAAAATAAAATCAATTATCGCACAGAAACTATCAATTATTCCCCTCCAGGGAGGGGGAGGGGCGAGGGGTGGGTTCCCTACTCCCTACTCCCTACTCCCTCTTTTCTGGATATGTCTAATTGACATTGGGCAGCTCGAGTAAGAATTAAGGCAAAATTTTCACCGTCGGTACTTAGGTGTCCTTTTGAAGCATCTATTGTAAACTGAAGGTCGTTATCTGAGAGGTAACCATTGTCATCTTTATCTGTTCCTATTTTCCATCCTACGGCGATCGCGAACCGCCGCCAAGCTCGAACATCCTCTCGAAAAGCTGCCAGGGTATCCCCATTCTCATCAATTACTTGAAGTTGAGCAGTGTAGCCAAATTTGCCTTTCGATCTTTGTGTCCAAATTTGATTAATTCGCTGCAAATCTAGGCAAGGAAATTGCTCTGCTTCTGACGCAGATATGTAAGAATAATCCCCATCCCGATCGCCAATTTGATTGATTAATTGCCAATTCTGTCGATCTGCCTTGCGCCATTGCCCTGATTCTGTCAAAGCATCCAAACGATTATACATTGCCTCCACATTTTTTCCCTGTCCCGCTTCTATGACTCCTTTTGAGAAGATAGAAGCAACACCAACCACAGCAACACTAACCACAGCAATAATACCAGCAGCAATTCCTATAGGTTTATAAGAAAGTGGGCGTTTACCAATATTCCCTAATTTGCCCATCACTTCATCAACAGTTTGATAACGATTTTTCCAATATTCAGCAACCATTTTATCCAGAATTCGACCTAAACCATCACTCACATTAACTCGATCTTTCCAGATAATTTCACCAGTGGATGGGTTTTCAGGAAACTGATTTACCCGCATTCCAGTTAAGACTTCAATACCTATCATTCCCACCGCATAAATATCGCTACAAAATTTAGGTTTACCTGCTGCTTGTTCGCTAGGCATATATCCAGTAGTTCCCACTGCTATTGTTGTAGTTGTATTACCTTCACTTGTTACAGTTAATACTTTAATTTCTTTCACCGCCCCAAAATCTATTAATACAATTTTGCCATCAGATTTTCTCCGCATAATATTTTGCAGTTTTAAGTCACGATGAATGACATTTTGCTGATGTATATATTTTAAAACTTCTAAGATTTCAGTTAATAGTTTAACTGTATCATTTTCTGTGAATTTTCCTTGAAAATAAATCTCTTTTGCTAAATCATTTCCTTCAATAAATTCTTGTACTAAATAAAATTGCCCCCTCTCTTCAAAATAGTTGAAAAATGTAGGTATTTGATTATGTGTTCCCAGGTTTTGTAAGGTTTTTGCTTCTTTTTCAAATAATTTTTTAGCCAGTTGAAAAACTTTCGGTCGCTTGTCTGAAGGAGTTAATTTTTTAACAACACATTGACGATGATTAGGATGATCTAGATCTATAGCTAAATAAGTCGTTCCAAAACTACCCTTCCCTAACTCAGAGATAATTTGATAACGATGCCTAAGTATTCTGGTAGTCATTATTTTTAATAAAATTAACTTTAATTTTTTACATCAGCTTGTATAGGCTAATTTTCCTTGATTTAAGAATAATTTTGATAATTAAGAAAATATACATATCAATATATAGCAATTCCCACACTTATGAGGTACAAAATTTTAGGTTTGAGGGAACACCGGATCTGGCAACAGGGAATAAAAAGACAAAAAGATAACTGTACTTCACAACTTTGGGAAATGCTATATCAAATGAATTAATATCTCCTAACCTCTAACTTTTGACTTATAAAAACTTCTGACTTATAACTTCTGACTTCTGACTTAATAAAAGCCTCATACTCTGCCAAGATAAGAGAAAGAAAATAAATAGCAAGGGTAAGTTCGTAAACTGTCCCTAAAATTAGTAAAATTGCCCAAAATTCTCAGATACTAGATTTATCACTATATAGTTTTAGGAAGCAGATAATGACCATATATATACAATCTCCTGACTCTTGGCAAATGAGCGATCGCGAACGTGCCAATCTCCAACAAGTCACTCTCTACAACTCAGTTCAATCTATCTCGGAAATATGGCCACTAGCTGCCAAATATTATAATCAGACCATCGCCCTCCATGACCCCCATAGCAAACCAGAAGTCAAATTTACCTATGCAGAATTAAACGAACAGATTCAAAAATTTGCTGCTGGTCTACAATCATTAGGGGTTGTCCCTACAGAAAATGAGTCATCAATACCTCCGAGAGTGGCCTTATTTGCTGACAATAGCCCTCGGTGGATGATTGCCGACCAAGGTATTATTGCTGCAGGGGGAGCAGATGTGGTGAGAAGTGGGACTGCAGATATCGAAGAATTGGCTTATATTCTTCAAAATAGTGGCAGTGTGAGTCTGGTCGTGGAAAATTTGGCCTTGTTGAAAAAATTGAGCGATCGCCTGCAAGACTTACCCATACATTTAATTATTCTGCTGTCTGAAGAAGACCCAAACCCTGACGAAAATCTACCTGTAGTCAAATTTTCTCAAGTCATTGCTACAGGAGAAGACCGCCCCCTCAAACCCACTAAGCAAAACCTGGAAACTCTTGCCACTTTGCTCTACACCTCTGGCACAACTGGGAAACCCAAAGGTGTAATGCTGACTCATGGCAACCTGCTCTCTCAAATTAATGTTCTCGGGGCAGTTATTCAACCCAATCTAGGAGAATACACCCTAAACATCCTACCAACTTGGCATACTTTTGGCAGGACAGGAGAATACTTTTTCCTCTCTCAAGGTTCTACCCAAGTTTATACTAATAAACGTTTTCTGAAAAAAGACTTCCAAGAATATAAACCCCACTACGTCACCAGCGTGCCCAGAGTCTGGGAATTAATTTATGAGGGGGTACAAAAACAACTACGAGAACAACCAGCCAATAAACAAAAGTTAGCTCAATTTTTCCTGGGGGTGAGTCAACGTTACATTCAAGCTAGGCGTATTAGTCAAGGATTAGTTTTGCAACTTGACCCACCATCTCAGTCTCAGAAGTTGCTGGCTACTTTACAAAGTTGGGTATTATTACCTCTTCATCGTCTGGGAGAAAAAATCATTTATCAAAAAATCCGCGAAGCTACGGGGGGTCGCCTGAAATTTGCCTTAAGCGGGGGCGGTTCTCTAGCCATGCACTTAGAAAACTTCTTTGAAATAGTCGGTATAGGCTTATTGGTAGGATATGGTTTAACCGAAACTTCTCCAGTTTTGACTGCTCGACAATATTGGAAAAATCTCCGGGGGTCTGCTGGTAAACCTATTCCAGCTACTGAAATTAAAGTAGTAGATCCAGAAACTAACAAAACTGTGACAGTTGGTAATAAAGGTGTAGTTTGGGCACGGGGGCCACAAATTATGGCTGGTTATTATCAAAATCCCGAAGCTACTGAGAAAGTTATTGATCCTGAGGGCTGGTTTAATACTGGCGATATAGGTTGGATCACCCCAGATAATGATTTGGTATTAACTGGTCGGGCAAAAGATACAATTGTTCTGACTAATGGGGAAAATATTGAACCTCAGCCCATTGAAGATGCTTGTGCCCGCAGTCAATATATTGACCAAATTATGCTGGTAGGGCAAGACCAGAAATTTTTGGGTGCTTTAGTAGTGCCTAATATTGAAGCAGTGGAACAATGGGCTATTCAACTCAATCCTTCAGAATCTCAACCACAGATTGATTGGGAAAGTCAGACCATTCAAGAATTGTTCCGCCAGGAATTGAATCGGAAAGTAAAAAATCGCCCCGGATATCGGCCTGATGACCGCATTGGACCATTTCGCTTGATTCTGGAGCCGTTTACGGTAGAAAATGGCATGACAACCCAAACGCTGAAGATCAAACGTCCCATTGTCACGGACCATTACCGCGATATGATTAACAAGATGTTTGATTAACATAGCAGTCAGCATCTCAGCGGTCAGCGGTCAGCTCTCAAGGCATAAAATGGGGAGTTCAAATAATGAACCTCAGATAGGGAAATGTTTTTCTCCCTATTCCCTGTTCCCAGCTCCGGTGTTCCCTGTTCCCTGCTATATGGAGATTTTAGATTTTGGATTGAGCATTATCTAGATGTTCTGAAATCTTAAAGTCTAAAATCAATATTCTCGCCTTTATGTGCAAACAAAAATCAACCGACAAGAACAATTTTTATGGAGTATTCTCAAACACAATTACTTTTAAAGCGAGCGATTAACGTGAGAGTAGTCGTTACCCCACGCTGGAAAGAAGAAGCCCAACAACAACTACAAACCCAAATTAATAATTTAGATAGCCAATTACAACAGCTTGAAATACAAGGGCAAAAGGCAATTGCTGAAATTAGGAAGCAAAGTGTACAACCTCCAGGCCCTCAAGTACAACAACAAATTAATAATATACAAGCACAAATCGGCCAAAAGAAAAATGAGTTTGTAGAGCAAAAAAATCAAGCTTTACAACAATTACAACAAGTACAAACTTTGGAATTAGAGCAAGAAGTGAGTCAAGGTCAAATTGAAAGTGTATTTACTGCTGATGTAGGAGATAATTTGATCAAGAAAATGCAAGTAGAAGTTCTCCTGCGTGATGGGGTAATAGAAGAAGTGCGAGGTGAAGTTTAGAGGGAAAAAAGAAGGTATGTGGAATGGGCATCTTGCCCGTTCCGAGGTAAGAAAAACTAGGACTTGAGATTGCTTTCCGTTCCGGAATGCTCCGCAAACCCTATCGGTCGCAATGACGGAAATACATTAAAGTGCTTCATTAATGGATAATGGATAATTACCTCTGGTTAAAACCGTTCTTGATTAAATATAAAGAAATATCCTAGCACTTTTTCTCCCCTTGAAAGCGGAGGCTAATAAAGCTGAATTATTTAATTATTAATTATTAATTATTAATTATTAATTATTTTATTCATCCTTCCAGCTTCAGAGCGTAGCAACAATAATTGATCGACAAAAAAATAACGGAAAACTAAAATGATTAACGAAGTATTCATGCCCGCCCTTAGTTCGACTATGACCGAGGGTAAAATTGTTTCTTGGCAAAAATCCACTGGTGATTGGGTGGAAAAAGGGGAAACAGTAGTAGTGGTTGAATCAGATAAAGCAGATATGGATGTGGAATCCTTTTTCTCTGGATATCTGGCCACTATAATTGTGGAAGCTGGAGATGTGGCAGCCGTAGGGTCTACGATCGCTTTATTAGCTGAAACAGAGCCCGAAATTGAAACAGCTAAACAGCAAGGAGGTGCTACAGCCAAGCAAGAAACTGCTCCTGCTGCTTCTACTGCTGCAACTGCTGTTGCTACAGCCCCAACTTCTGTAACAACAACAGAAACAAAAGAGAACAATGGTCGGCGTAATGGACGGATTATTGCTTCCCCTCGTGCCCGGAAGTTGGCCCAAAAATTGAAGGTAGATTTAAGTACTCTCAAAGGTACTGGGCCTCATGGTCGCATTGTGGCAGAAGATGTAGAAATGGCGACAGGTAGTACTCCCACTCCGGCAGCTGTACCTGCGAACATGGTGACTCCTGTTATTCCTAGTCAACCATCTATTCCTACTGCTCCACCTCCACCATCTGCACCTCCAACTCCAGTGACTCCTGGGCAAGTTGTCAAGATGAATACTCTGCAAAATGCAGTGGTGCGAAATATGATGGAAAGTTTATCTGTACCTACTTTCCATGTTGGTTACACAATCGCTACAGATAACTTAGATGTCTTGTACAAACAGATTAAGTCTAAGGGTGTGACGATGACTGCGATGTTAGCAAAAGCCATAGCAATGACTTTGCAACAACATCCTTTGGTCAATGCTGCTTATGTAGAAGGGGGTATTCAGTATCCTTCTGGGATTAATATTGCAGTGGCGGTAGCAATGCCTGATGGTGGTTTGATTACACCTGTATTGCAAAATGCTGACAAAATGGATATTTATTCTTTATCTCGCACTTGGAAAGGTTTAGTAGAAAAGGCGCGTGCAAAGCAGTTGCAACCGGATGAATACAGCACGGGTACGTTTACTCTATCTAACTTAGGAATGTTTGGAGTAAATCAGTTTGATGCCATTTTGCCACCTGGTCAGGGTTCAATTTTGGCGATCGGTGCATCTAAACCTCAGGTAGTAGCAAGTGCTGATGGGATGATTGGAGTTAAGCGACAAATGCAGGTAAATATTACTTGTGACCATAGAATTATTTATGGTGCTGACGCTGCTGGTTTCTTGCAAGATTTAGCAAAATTGATTGAAACTAACCCTCAGTCTTTGACTATGTAGGTTGTTCATTAATTGATAATTGATAATGGATAATTGATAATTATACCATGTCCGGTTGAATAGTTTAAATAACTAGAGAGGAGTCAGGAGTCAGGAGATAGAGGGAAGGTATAAGAGAAAAAGGTGGAAAAATACTCCCCATCTCCCCACTCCCCCACTCCCCCACTCCCCAAACTCCCCACACTTAGGGTGGAGCTTCGGGGCTGAGAATAACGATATATTCCCCGCGAGCGCTCTGCTGAATAACGACAACGGGAGGATGAGCATTTGATGGAGTATTTTTTGGCAAAGAGGGGAATATGTAATATTGACCATCTCTATCTATCAGCAGTCGCCACACAACTTGCGGATAATTAGGGTCAGTTTTGTTATTGTAATCCCCTTGTAGTAAATCTTTATATAATTCTAAATCTCCAATAACACGAAAACTGCTAACATTAGGATCGTCTCCAATATCGTCAACTTTTCTGCCTAATGATAGTCGATTTTCTGGTGTTATTAAAGTCACTACTGGAAGAAACGATGTTTCATTGCGTGAGTCTCGAAGAGCATCAATTTTTCCCTGACTTTGACCAAGGAAAAATAAGGCTGTTAATAACCAGGTGACTATGACAATTTCATTAATTAACACTTTGTCATATTTCTGATAGTTAATTTGTTGAAAATAAAGAAATGATTGAATATTCTGTGGTATTTTTGGGTGTTTAGTTTTTAAGCTCCATTTCAATAATTTTAAACGCCATTCATTAAGAATTTTATCTAATTTTTGGGTCAAAATTTTAATCAGATGGAAAATATTTGGAACGATAATCAAAGAAGCGATCGCTATTACTATAGTACGAAAAAAAGTTGAAAAATCTCCACTGGATATGTTACCAAAAAATACCTGTATTGGCACAATGAAAAATGATTCAAAAGGTAAATCTAGAGTAGTTACTTCCAGTTGAAAATAAGCAAAATAAGCCCAACGATAAATCCAACCTGTAAAATATAAACCAATTCCTAATAAACTTAATAAACCCGCAATTCTTCCCAACATTTTGTATAAGTTATGATTTGACTGGAGCCAATTATATTATCTATAAATATAGCAATCTTTTATTTCTAAAGTCCCCCTTTCTAAAGTTGAATAGTTATAATTAAAGCTCGTAGTAGGGCTTGAGCAACTAAGATAGGTATATCATGGGCTAAAGCTCTACTACAAACAAAAATTTATGAGTAGAGGCTATTTTCAGCAAAATTAACTCTTCTAGTGAAGAAATAATAGCAGACAATATTTCTATCTGATATCCACAATGAAGATAACTAAAATCATAATTATTTTTTTATTGGCCTGTCTTACAGTAGTGATAGGAGACATGAAACAAGCTATTAGCAATTCTAACCCTATTGTAGAAGCTCAAGCCCAATCACAACCACAACCTATTCCCATGTCATTACCTGTTAAGGCAAGGGTGATACTAAAGGATGGCGACAGTAGATCCGGTAAGCTGACAGAAATAAAATCCCAACACCTGACTATTACAAGAGGTGGAAGTAGTCGGAGAGAAGCGATCGCTAATATTACCCGGGTTGAGTTTAATGGGGATATTTGGTGGCCAACTTCTACTGGATTGATTGTTATTCGTGGGGATGAGGTGAAGATGAAGGGTAAACCCCAACGTTTTCAGGTACAAATGAGTGGGTTGGAATGGGAGAATATAGAGAAAGGTATTGCTCAGATTAAGCCTGAAGCTTTGGTGGGAGTAAATGATAGAAAGGGTATACCTAGACCTTTTAGGAATATTATTAAGAGTCGTTATATTGTTAGTAAAATTGAGTTCCAACCGGAACAGCAAATGTTAATTATTACTGCTACTTCTCACTCAAGAGAAGAATAGCATTTAGTATATTGAGTATTTAGTAGGTTGGGTATCGGAACGTTAGCGCCAGCTTATCCGTAGGATAAACCCAACAAAATTTGCCTACCATGCCATGTTCATAATCTTTGGGATAATAATTATGCTATCTGTCGAAGAACTAATTAAAGAAGCTTTGTCTTTACCAAATATACAGAGGTCACTTTTAGTTGAAAAGTTGATTGAAAGTCTGGAGTTTGATATAGACGAAACAATTCAAACTACTTGGATAAATGAAGCTAAAAAACGTCGCAATGAAATTAAGAATGGTGATGTTTTACCCATCCCTGGAGAGGAAGCTTTAGCAAAGGTAAGGCGTATTTTAGAATAATGAAATATGTTTTTCATCCTGCTGCTTTAACAGAATATTCTGAAGCTGTTGAATTTTATGCAGAGCGTCGAGTAGAAATTGCACAAAAATTTATTAATGCTGTGGAAAATACTATATTCAAAATAGTTGAATATCCCACTCGTTGGCCTGTGATTGATGAAGATATTCGCCGATGTCTAATGCGTAAGTTTCCTTATGGTATTTTATACACGATTGAAGATAATTTCATTCTGATTTTAGCAGTTATGCACTGTAGTCGAGAACCTGGATATTGGAAAGATAGGATTCAGTAAAAGCTACTAACTTTTTGATATTTGTCTACCCTACTTTACTACTATTAATTAAGGATTGTTGGGATTTGAAATATCTTCTATTCCCGACTTTCTATTACCTTTTAAAAAATACTGAGTATCACTATGATCATTATTATTTATGATGAAATTTTGTGTCCGACTAGAATGACTGAATCTGAAATGAAACTGGAAATAGCTGTTATGCTTTTCCAAAAAGAAAAACTGACTTTAGGTCAAGCTAGTCGGTTTGCTGACATGAATAGAATTGCTTTTCAGCATTTATTAGCTAGTCGTCAAATTCCAGTTCATTATGATGTAAAAGACTTGGAAAAAGACATTGAAAACTTGGAAAAAATGGGTAGGTTATAATTTATGAAACTTAAACAATTACTTTTAGAAAAACGAGAAGAAATCCTGAAAATTGCAGCTAAACATGGCGCATATAATATCAGGATTTTTGGTTCGGTTGCTAGAGGGGAAGAGAATGAAAATAGTGATATTGATTTTTTAATTGATTATGATTTGGAGAAGACGACTTCTTGGTTTCCGATGGGTTTAATTTTAGATTTAGAAGCTTTTTTAGAGCGAAAAGTTGATGTCGCAATGGATGATTCTTTACATTATTTTATTCGGGATAAGGTACTAGAGGAGGCAGTTAAGCTATGAGAGATAATCGGATTTATTTAATTTTGACTATACCAGGAAACCAGGTTTCTCCTAGATGTCTACTGTTAAAATATAAGATTACCTTGTAAAAAACGGGTCTCTTTGCGTAACACTATTGATCCTCTTTTCTTTTTTTCAAAGAAGTTTTATAGAAGCGATCACTCAACAATTTTGGAATACTTAGTTATGCTTTTATACTCACTTTTTAAAACGATTTTGCTTATTGCTCAATTTTAACCTAAATCTGTATCTGGGCGTATCATTGCGAGGGGGAGGATAACAGTTAACTCTTGTGTTTAATAGTTACGCCCCCGTGGCAATCTCCTGCCGCAACGAGATTGCTTTCCTGACGGAATGCTCCAAAAACGCTGCCGCTCGCAATGACAGAACTATTTTGTTTTGCGTAAGATATACATATTTAATTATTTATTTGAGGAAAATAAGACAATGAAACGAATTATTATTACCTCTCTAATAGGAATAACAAGCCTGACTACAACTCCCCTAATACTGCAGCCACTATTACCACAACGGAGTTACGCTCAAACTTCTGACTCTCAGGCAGAAAAGTTAGAGCAACTAATAGAAACAGGATGGCAAAAAAGAGTGCTATACCAATATCAGGAGTCTATAGAAACGTTTCAACAAGCATTAGGCATTGCCAGAAAAATCAAAGACCGAGGAAAGGAGGCAGATGCTAACCTTGGTCTTGGTGTTAGCTACTATTTAATAGGCAAGCGACAAGAAGTATTAAACTTTTACAACGAAGCTTTGATGATTTTTCGGGAAGTGAGCGATCGCCAAGGAGAAGCTATTACTCTCAATAATATTGGTCTACTCTACGACAATATAGGTCAACCCCAAAAAGCATTAGAATACTTCCAGCAATCTTTACCTATAAGCCAAGAAGTAGATGATCGCTCACAAGAAGCTATTACTCTCAATAATATTGGTCTACTCTACGACAATATAGGTCAACCCCAAAAGGCATTAGAATACTTCCAGCAAGCTTTACCCATCAGGAAAGAAGTGGGCGATCGCTTTGGAGAAGCTGTTACTCTCAATGGTATTGGTCTAGTTTACTACGATATAGGTCAACCCCAAAAGGCATTAGAATACTTCCAGCAAGCTTTACCCATCAGGAAAGAAGTGGGCGATCGCTTTGGAGAAGCTGTTACTCTCAATGGTATTGGTCTAGTTTACTACGATATAGGTCAACCCCAAAAGGCATTAGAATACTTCCAGCAAGCTTTACCCATCAGGAAAGAAGTGGGCGATCGCTTTGGAGAAGCTGTTACTCTCAATGGTATTGGTCTAGTTTACTACGATATAGGTCAACCCCAAAAGGCATTAGAATACTTCCAGCAAGCTTTATCCATAAGGCAAGAAGTAGATGATCGCTTAGGAGAAGCTAATACTCTCAATAATATTGCTTATGTTTACCGAGGTAACAACCAACCAGAAAAAGCTATAAAAAAGTGGGAAGAGTCAGTAGAAATCACTCTAGAAATGCGTGCGGGGTTAAAAAAAGAAAACCGTAGGGCTTTTTTAGAAGATAATGACCATATAGCGATCGCCCTTATAGATCTCCTCATCGACCAAAACCAACCTGACATTGCCTGGAAATGGCACAACCTAGCAACTACTTTCGACCTCGCTGACTACACTCGTCTTATTGATGCAAAAGTCAAAAACCCAGAAGCTCAAAAACTGATTAACCAATGGCAACAAAACAATCAACAATTACAAATTCTCTATGGCAAAGTAGAAAATGAATGGAGTCCGCAACTTTCCCAACAACTCAATCAGTTACAAGCAGAAACTAATCAACTCGCTGCCGACATTACCAACAAATACCCAGAAGTTGCGGAGCTTTTTGAATTCAAGCCCGAAGACATCGACAAACTCAAAGCCAATATTGCACCGAGTACCGTTGTTATTCAACCTGCTCTTTTAACTGGTGCTAAAAATCTCCCCAATAGCATCGCCATATTCCTTGTTACCAGAGACAAACCCACCGTAGTCAAAAAAGTACCCATCGATGCCAAAGAATTCGATCGCCTCCTCACCGAATATCGCGCCCAACTAGAAAACCCCAACGCTGACGACTACGACCTTAACCAAGAAAAACTCTACGACTATCTCATTCGCCCGATGGAAACAGAAATAACAGCTTATTCTCCCAAACAACTCGCTATTATTGCCACCGGAAAACTCCGCTATATTCCCTTTGAAACCCTATACGACAAACAAACCGACCAATACCTAATTGCCAAATACCCCATCCACAACCTCACCCGCATTTCCGCCACCCGAAAACAGCAGGCAAAAACAACCAAATCGCCCAAAATATTAGCATTTGGGAATCCCACTCCTACAAAGATAGACCTCCCCGGAGCAGAAATAGAAGCCAAAAGTATCGTAGAAAAATTATCAGGTAAACACTTAATTAGGGAAAAGGCAACCCTCGCCAGTTTCAAAACAGAATCTTCGGGTTTTCCCTTAGTGCATCTCGCTACCCACGGTTGCTTTCAAAAAGAGGGTTGCCCTGGTGTCGGTTTAGAAGCTAATAATATTCTGTTTGCCAACGGAAAAACATTTAATATTGCCGATGCTGCACTTTTAGGATTAGAAAATACAGATTTAATTGTGTTGAGTGCTTGCCAAACTGCGATGAAAGCAGACTCCAACGGTGAAGAAATAGCGGGAGTTGCCTATTTATTTGAGCGTGCGGGTGCTGATGCAGTTATTGCCAGTTTATGGAATGCGGAGGATGGGATAACGAAGGATATTATGGTGAAATTTTATGAGAATGTGAAGGAAGGAATGACGAAGGTTGAGGCGTTGCGTCAGGCAAAGTTAGGTTATGTTAGGGATAATATTCATCCGTTTTATTGGTCGCCTTTGATTTTGATAGGTGACGGGGAGTGAGTTTTCATGAAGTCAGAAGTTAGAAGTTAGAAGTTAGAAGTTAGAAGTAGGAGCGTTTTCATGAAGTTAGAAGTCAGAAGTAGGGGTTTTACACCAGATTTCGGGCAAATGATGTACAAGGTGAATGGTGAAAATATTGCAGTGCGGGCATCTTGCCCGCTCCGGGGTGTACCTCACTCAGAAGTTAGAAGTCAGAAGTAGGGGTTTTACACCAGATTTCGGGCAAATGATGTACAGTGAATGGTGAAAATATTGCAATGCGGGCATCTTGCCCGCTCCGGGGTGTACCTTAGTTAGAAGTTAGAAGTCAAAAGTAGGGTTTTACAGCATATTTCGGGCAAATGATGTACAAGGTGAATGGTGAAAATATTGCAGTGCAGGCATCTTGCCCGCGATGAGCATACCTCATAACAGTGGAAAGTGTTATATATCAGGTTGCATTAATCAACCACAATACAAAAAGACGGTGATGGTATAGATAATCTAGTCATCTAAAGATGACTTAAGCTATCAGTCAAGGATTTCAATCCTTGGCTTGGCTGTATCACCAGATTTAATATTAGGAGCCATGTAAGAATAAGTTGTACAAATTTTATCTGGGATAAATTGTGAAATATAGCTTCCATTAAAAAAACTGTTCAAGTTATTTTTACACGACTACTTACACCAGGTCTCATTAATTAGAAATAATAAAAATGATCTTCATCAATTATCTTGAAAATCTATCAAATTTCCCCCTACTCTATACGGACATTGCATGCAACGTCCCTAATACTACCTACTCCCTACTCCCTATAGACAAAATATAAAAATTAATGTAAGCTTAATATTTTTACCAACTAGAGTTAACATCAGTGGAAAATCAACTATGAAAGCAGTTGTAATGACATTATCAGGGGCACCGGAAGTTTTACAAGTACAACAAGTTGCTGACCCTGTAATTGAAAATGACCGAGAAATATTAGTGCGTTTGAAAGCTGCCGGAGTAAATCCTATTGATACAAAATTACGCACTCGTGGTACTTTTTTTCCAGAACAAAAACCAGCTATTTTAGGATGTGATGGTGCTGGTATTGTGGCGGAAGTTGGTAAAAATGTAGAAAATTTTCAAGTGGGAGATGAGGTTTATTTCTGTCATAGTGGCATCGGAGCAACTCCTGGAAATTATGCCGAATTGACTGTTGTTGATGAAAGATTTGTGGCAAAAAAACCAACTTCTTTAACCTTTGTTGAAGCTGCTGCTGCACCTTTGGTTTTAATTACTGCTTGGGAATCTTTGTATGACAGAGGAAAATTAGAAGCTGGCAGAAAAGTGTTAATTCATGGCGGTGCAGGTGGGGTTGGTCATGTGGCGATACAGTTAGCAAAGTTACAAGGAACTGAGGTTGCTACTACTATTAGTTCAGAAGAAAAAGCAGATTTTGTCAAAAGTTTAGGTGCAGATTTAGCAATTTTTAAGAGTACAGATTTTGTGCAGGCCCTGTTAGATTGGACGAATGGCGAAGGGGTAGATTTAGCTTTTGATACTGTTGGTGGAAAAGTTTTTTATGACACTATTCCAGCAGTGAAAGTTTATGGCGATATAGTGACAATTTTAGAACCAGATGTTAACTTGGGAAATTTGAAAGTTGCTAGGCAAAGAAATCTGCGAATAGGTTTGGAATTAATGTTAACTCCAATGATGAAAGGTTTGATGGAAGCTCAAGTAGACCAAGCTAATATTTTGCAACAATGTGGGCGGTTATTTGATCAAGGAAAATTGAAAGTTCATGTGAATAAAACTTTTGCTTTAGATGATGCAATAGAAGCACATCGAATGTTGGAAGCAGGGTCGATGGTTGGTAAAATTGTTTTGACTATTTAATTAATAGGGAGTAGGCATTCAAGAATTAATAATTAATAATTAATAATTAATAATTAGGGTTTGCTGAAAAAGTCTTTTTTAAGGAGTAGGGGAGCGGGGGAGTAGGGGAGAATTTTTTTGCCCAACTATGCGCTAAAAATGCGCTCCATGCATGAGCATGAAGAGCTGAAAACTATGTACTTTTTCAATACCTAAAAAGGCTAAAACCTTTATCTGGTAATTATTTGAAATTTAATCAGCAAACCCTAATTAATAATTAATAATTAATACCTAATTTTCTGGTCAATAGTTAAGGCTGACTCAAAAATAGCTAAATATAACCTATACTAATTTATCTGATTGTTTTTTATAATAGCACAGCAAAATAATTTTAACTTTATGCATGGCATATTTGCATAATTCTCCATCATTAACTAATTTATTGGTCAATTCAGAGTTGAAAAGTTATAGCAACTGCCATTACTATTAGAATTTATGGAATATCTCAAACAACGGAAGATCGACCTTCTTCTTTCTCCCTTCTCCCTTATCCCTTCTTCTTTCTTCCTTCTTCCCTCTTCCTTCTTACTTGCTACTTTTTTAAAGGTCGCTAGATTAGAAAAATATTGTTGGTATATGGCGTATAATACTACAAATTAACTTGAGGAGAAATTCCAAACATGACACGAGCTATCATGGAAACTGAAAAGGGAACAATCAATTTAGAATTATTTGATAGTGATGCCCCTAATACTGTGAAAAATTTTGTCGAACTAAGTGAAAAAGGATTTTATGATGGCTTAAATTTTCATCGTGTTATTCCTAACTTTATGATTCAAGGCGGTTGTCCTCAAGGTACAGGAACAGGTGGCCCTGGTTATAAAATTAAATGTGAAATTAATAATAATAAACATTTGGCCGGAACTTTATCAATGGCTCATGCTGGTCGCGATACAGGTGGTAGTCAATTCTTTATTTGTCACGCTCCCCAACCTCATTTAGATGGTGTTCATACAACTTTCGGTAAAACAGAGAATATGGATGTTGTGAATGCTATTAGACAAGGTGACAAAATTCTTTCTGTGAAGATTGAAAAGTAATTTTTCTCTGTCGATAAATTGAAGAAAATAGAGAGTGGGATAGAGAAAGAAAATACATTTCAATAGCTTCTCCTAATTAAAACAATTTTATCTATAGCGCTACTTGAATAGGGAACAGGAAATAGCAAACTGTAAAAGGGTTTTCGGTGCGGAAATGCTCCGAGAACAGAATTGAAAAATGTCCTAACTAATTCTTGTAGTGCTATAGTTGTAGCTCTTTATCTAATTCACAGCATATTCTGTAAACTGTCTCATAAAAGGAGTTTGAAATCCCAAAACAATATCTTCTTTACCTACTCCATTTGCCACTAACTCTGCTGCAATATCCAACTCTGTTCCATTCCACTGAATCCAAATTTTTTCACCTTTTATATCAATATGAATTACACAACTATGAATCCAACGCTCTTGTTTCCAACCAAGATAAACAATTTGATAATGGTCTCGTACAGTATCAAAAATTGTTTCTACTTCAATTTCTCCATAAGCAGGCTTATGCTGACTATATTCTAACAACATCTGCTGAACAAAATGACGATATTTTTCTAGTTTTTCCATTCTGTGATTACCTCTTTTTCTGGGTTATAAATAATCAGCTTTACTTGATTTTCTTTAAGCATTGACTGAGGAAATTCAAGTTGAAAAAAGTTTTTATAAGTAATCAGAGGTACAGCTAAATAAAGTATTCGTTCTGGTTCTTCCTGTCTTAGTGCCGCCCGATAGTTAATAAATTGTCCCAATGCAGTATGAAATTCATAAATAGCTGATGATTGAGCCAAAAAACTCTTAATTTCAACTGCTATTTTTTGATTGTCTTTTTGTGCCCCAATTAGTTTTTCAGTGCCAAGATTAATGGACATATCTACACCACCCAAATTAATAAATAATGGATCGTGGGTGATTGACTATTCATCTTTTATTAGAGTATTTTTTACTTCTTTATGAAAAAAATCTCTGGCTGACATTTATTTTTTTTAGGTACTGATTATATTAACCATAACAGATTTTTACTAAACTTTATCGCGCTCATTACGGAATTTTTTTGAGTCTTTTCTATAATTAAAAGGATGGTGAGCTAATTGATGGCAATTATCACTAAAATGTACTGATAACTGAAGTCCTTAGTTCCTTGGGGGAAGGCTAACTGATAACTGAAATGACTATCTAATCTGGATCAACTTTCAACATTGTAAAATAACTGTAGAATTATGTTTCATATTTCATCTTAAAATAACCAAGAATCAAAGTAATTAGCAGGTGAAGCAGTATCCTGAAGAATTGAAACTTGGTCTAAGTTTAAATTTGATAATTCATCAACCATTTTTATCTCATTTGCTCTGTCAACTAACGGAAAAGAAAATTGATGATAATCTTGAATAAATTGAGCTTTTTCTCTAATTTCTGCTTTATTCATAGGATAACTGCGAGTACCAATAATAATAGTATTTTTGCCACTAGTATGACAGATATAAATATAAGGAAAGACAGTTTTAATAGTTTTGATATACTCTGCTTCAAAGTCATTACTGTTTAACGTATTTACGACTATAACCCCGGATTTTGAGAGATGGCGATCGCACAACTCATAAAATTCTTTAGTAGCTAAATTATAAGACATATAACCATTACCAAAAGCTACATCAATCATAATAATATCATACGGATTATCCCGGTCTTGTTGCTCTAAATATTCTCTACCATCCTGAATTTTCACCTTTAATCTGTCATTTAATTCTACCCCGAAAAATTTCTGAGCTATTGACAATATACTCGCATCAACCTCTGCACATTCAATGATTGTATCTGGAAAATAGTGGTGAAAAACTTGAGGAATACTACCCCCTCCAAAACCTGCTATATAAATTTTTTGTGGTTGACTATTCCAGACTAAAGCTAACATCATTGCTTGAGTATAAGGAAAAATTAAATATATGGGATTATTCAAATTAAGTATAGATTGAACCCAATTCATTTTTAATGTTACTTGCTCCACTAATACTAACTGAATGATAAATTGGATTTTTTTTATAGTTAAAAAGTGTATGCCAGAAGGTTGAGAAAAAATTATTCCATCTGGTTGTTCGTACAGCCAAGAAATTCTTTGCTGAATCGCTTCTAAATTTTTAGTTTGCCAATATTTTTGATTATTCATTTTTTTAGGGAGTAGGGAGTAGGGAGTAGTGATTCGGGTTTGGTGGGAAGAAAAAAGTGCCAGGTATTCCTTTTTACTATTTACCATTACTATGCAGGACTACCCAATATTTTTATAGCTAATTAAACAGATTTAATATAATACAGGATATTCCACTTTAGTAGGGTACATCCATCGCGGGCAAGATGCCCGCACTTACATTCATTCAATTATTAATCTCTGTACTTCTTATACGAGGAATTTGCTATGTCATTTCTTAAAAGTCGTGCATTGAGTCTACTCAAGCTTCTTTAATATTAGAAATTCCTAATTCCTAACTCCCTACTCCCTACTCCCTACTCCCTACTTCCTACTTCCTAAAATTAATACAATTCATATTTCAATAAAGTACAAGGAATAGCTCCATTATAAACAGGAATTCTCCGAGAAGTTCTTAATCCTACTTGTTTAGATA
>NZ_CEZPJD010000048.1:0-20573 GCF_983059655.1 Okeania sp. | reverse complement strand
TTTTACCCCTCCTATCGGAGCTATGAGTCAGCAAACGGCCGAAAGCTTGCCCATAACTATCGTTAACGCCCCTGCAGATTGTGTATAATTTGATATGCGTGTGTAAGTGCTGTATATGTACCAATTTTTCGGCTGATAGCTAGGGCGTGTCATTAAAAAATAATTTAACCTTATGATAACCTTAAGTTAACTTTTGTTTAACCTATTAGACATAATATAAGGACATCCAAGTTTTGTATCCAGCACAACAATGCAATATGGAAGTGGGCAATGCTTACTAACTTGATACTTATCCCAAAAAAGGACCAATGGCCTGACTATAGAGCAGGCCCTGCTATTTCTACCATTAGTATAGCAACAGCAATATTTCAAAGTCAGAATGCGTTGTATGAATGGATAAAAAATCCAGTGCTTTTAGCTGTTGGATGGTTGAGCATTAATTAAGTTAATTAGCTACAAAATTAGCGATCGCCTAAATATTCACCTCAGGCAATATTAATGATTTACTGTCAAACACATCAAAAGCGATATTTATGTTTTCCCCCGATCTAGGCAAAGATCTTTTCAAGCCTGGTATAACAACTAGCAAAGCTTTGCTATTAGAATCTGAAGAGCTATTTCGGGATATGTTAGCCTTAGCTCTAGAAGAACAAGGTTGTGAAGTAGTTATTGCTCCAGACGGACGTAGTGTAATTCCTACGGTTCAGAATTTTTCATCCATTCAAAGTGAACCTTCTTTCAATCTTCTAATTCTTGACTCAATTAATGGTTTAGATCTATGCCGGATGTTAAGACATCAAGGTAATTCAATACCAATCATGATTTTAGGAGCAAGAGGCAGTGCGAATAATTGTGCTTTCTATTTAGAAGCTGGAGCGGATGATTATTTGACTAAACCTTTTGGGATACGGGAATTTATGGCTCGTTGTCGGTCTCTGATGCGTCGCCAACGTCTAGGTCAACTTCCTCAACCAATTATGCTTCAATATAAAGATATAGTTCTTTATCCAGAAGAGTGTCGAGTAACTGTTAGATCTCAAGAAGTGAAAATTTCCCCCAAACAATTTCGCTTACTTGAGCTATTTATGAGTTATCCACGCAGAGTTTGGTCTCGTGAACAATTATTAGAACAAGTTTGGGGACCTGATTTTATTGGGGATAGTAAAACTGTTGATGTTCATATTCGTTGGTTACGGGAAAAACTAGAGTTAAATCCTAGTAAACCAGAGTATGTGATTACAGTTAGAGGTTTTGGATATAGATTTGGGTGACATACTCCCGACTTTGAGACAAGCTACAAAGCGGGCTTCTCAGCGACTCTACTATGTAGACATAAACTGAGCTAACAAGGAATGCCCGGCCTCTCCAATTGATTTAGAATAGGCTCAATTGAGTACCTTTATATGATTCAAATTTGATTGGTGGTAGCAAGTCTTTAATCAATACTTTGGCTCTATTTTTAATATTAATTGCAGCATTTAAGTCTCTACCAATTGATAAATTACAGTTAGGACATTGATGCTGTCTTTGAGCCAAAGTTTTCTTGACTTTATGCCCACAATTACTACATTCATTTGACGTTCCATGAGGTTTAACTTCTACAATTAACTGACCAGCTTTTTCCTCTTTCAGAGGAGCTTCGCTAACGGCTTTGTTAGTTAATATAGTCTTGAAGTTTCCCCTTTTGTAATTATCATTTCCGTATGTTACCCAGAGGAAGTCTGCTATTTCTTTCGTTCAAGGGCAAATTTTGAACCCTTATCCTACTGATTACAAGTAGGCGTTCGCTTTTTCCTCCATCCTTTATCCTCCAAGGGATTTGGCTTTGATTGCTCTTGGCTTACTAGCGGATTTCGACCTTTTCGCTAGACCTTGTAGGACTTATCCTGTTGTGTTATGTAAAGTTTTCGTTGTGGTTAAGATGGCTAACTCTTCTGCGACAGGGATTTTGTTTCCATTTATGAAAGAATGACGAGCTTTCATACCACCTGTTTACCTTTTGGTTAGAGCCTATCAGGGACTTTGGCTCTTTTCTGTATGACGCAGTTTAGTCATTAGCTTAGTCTATGTTCATCTTTCCACTTCTCCCTCTTGCTCCTGACCGATTTGTCCTATCAGCTTTGGTTACTTTTGGCGACTGCATTCCATCTATTTCATTACTTACTCTAAATGTGTCGTACCATTCTTGACGGATTACTCCATGAGGGTAGGGGATGGAAAACCCCTAGGAGAGTCGGCTCTCCGTTTCACACAACCAGTTCAGGTCGCACCATCATGTACAGACTTAGCTAATCTAGATTTAACCATGGCTTTGATGTTTAGCTTTTCTACTGCAATAATGTCATATTTAGATAATAAATTATTAGCAGTTTTAAAGTGAAAATCTTTTCTAGTATCAGCTACTTTTCTATGTTTCTTGGCTAATTGTTTAATTGCTTTTTGTCTACGTTTAGAACCTTTCTTTCTTCTGGACACTTTCCTTTGTGCTGACTTGAGCTTTCCTTCAGACTTTCTCAGGTATTTAGGAGCTGCAATTGATTCATTATCAGAAGTAACAAAGAAATCTATAAGACCTACATCTATACCTACCATTTCACCTCGTTTAATATCTGGTTTAATTTCAGGTACAGACTTGTCTTCTAAGCTGAAAGTGACAAAAAAACCATTAGATTTCCTAGTGACTGATACTGTTTTGATAGTAAATCCGTCTGGGATAGGTCTATGCACAATCACCTTAACATCACCAATTTTAGATAATTTGACTTTGTTATTAACAAAATGATGTTGTTTAAATTGAGGATAAGTAAATGTTTTATACTGACCTTTTCCTTTGAATCTTGGTTTACCTAATCGTTTACCATTAACATCGCCTTTTAACCATCTATCAAAAGCTAATTCAACTCTTTTTGACACTTCTTGTAATACTTGAGAATGAATTTCTTTATACCACGGTCTATCTATTTTTAATTGAGTTAATGACTTTTGCTGACTAAATCTTGTTGGTTGGTCTTTAAGAGCAGGAAGATGACATATCAGAGGACAAGAATTAATCGGGCAATGATTCTGCTCCCACCAATCAAACCTTTCTGCCAACATATAGTTATATTGACACCGCAACATATCTAATGTCTTGTTTATTTTTTCTGCTTGCTCTTTCGTTGGACGCAGCTTGTATTGGTAGGCTATTCTCATCTATCTTTTCCTTTTCGACCACATATTTATTATAATAGTTTGTATACATAAATGCAGCATATAATTATGAAAGAATCATTACATTGTCGAATAAGCAAAGAAAGATTAGATAAGTTGAGATTATATGCAGTAAAAAAACAGAAAACAATGACGCAGGTAATCAGCGATTTCATAGATAATTTACCTGATGATATTAAAGATAAACGTTTAGAAGTAGACAAAATGATTCAGGGCTAGGACGCATTCATCCCGACACCAAGTCAACTATGGTGCGGGACTTCTGCTAGACAAAGTTAAAAAAACTTTTCGGGTTATTTTTACCGAATAATTAAGGTAAAATGCCTCTCCTTTAAAGGAGAAACAAGCGGTCGTTTGCTTTGCAACGCTGGCGCGAAAAGCGGAGCTTCCCGTAGGGTGGGATGGATGGGTTTCCTAACCATATCCAATCGACCAAGAGAGAAAAAATTTTCCTTTTATTCAATCCTCTTCCTTTTAGGGAGAGGTAATTATCAATTATCCATTATGAATTATCAATTATTGAAACGCGTCCTATTAGTAAAGGTGAGGAAAAAGTGAGAATAGAAAGAGCAATTATTAGGCATCTCCAAAACCCAAAATAAAATCAATTATTATCCATAAATTATCAATTATTTCTCCCTGTTGCCTGTTGCCTGAAAATGTCTATTCCCTAAACAAACTTAACTGACTCTCAGAATTTTCTGCTGATAAATCTACTCCATCTGATAGTAATTTAGCCGCAGCTTCCAACATTTCTTCTTGAATATCTTGAATATCTTCCCTACTTTCTAAATAAGTTTTTAATGCTTTTAACGGATCGATACTATTGCCTTTTGCCAATTCTGGTAAGCGGGGTCTTGCTAACTGACTGACTAATTCTGGTTGAATAGTATAAGTATGTGCCTCACTTAAAGCTTGATGTAATACTCCATTATCAATCAAATCTAACTGCTCGGAACGTAACTGATAAATTAACCGCACTACAGCATCTTTTATCTGAGTTTTACTAATAGATTTTAACAATTCAGTTTGTGGATTTTCTGCTTCGGAAACGTTAATTTTAATAGTATAAAAATTTCGCACAGGCAAAGCACAAAAATCCCATTTTACTGCACCTTTTTCTAATTCAAGTAAAACAAAACCTTTCTCTTCTTTCTCTTCACTAAAATCTACTCTTTCAATACTTCCCGGATAAATAATGGGTGGATTATTAGACTTATTCAAATTTTGATGTTTATGAACATGACCCAAAGCTACATAGTCAAAACAATCACGATTTAACAAAGAAACAGGAATATTAAAACCTTTACCCACAGCTAAAAAACGTTCTGCACCTAAGCTCGCTCTATCTGCCATTAAATGAGCTAAAAGTACTGTCGGAATTTCTGGGTTTAATTGGCGAATTTCTGATTCTAATACTAACTTCAATTTTTCAATTAATAACTCATTAACTTTACCCATCGATAAACTTTCAGTCTCAGATTTTGTCATTAAACTAGAAGCAGTTAACCAAGGCAAAGTAATCACCTGAATAGCACCATTCTTAGTTTGAATATTGTGAGTTTCTAAGCGATCGCCTACCACTACTCCAGGCACTCCTAAAGTACTATAAATACCTAAACTTGCTCCTCCTTGGCCCTGGGAATGTTGGTCGTGATTTCCTACTAATAAGACTGTAGGAATTTTAGCATCTACTAAACGACGTAATTCACGAGAAAAAGCTTGTTTTATGTATGGTGCGGGAGTAGCATCTGGAAAAGCATCTCCTCCAAATAATACTAAATCTACTGGTTCGGAAATTGCTCTATCTATACAAAGTTTTAGACTGGAAATAAAGTCTTCGAGACGGGTGTTTAAACCTGTTTCTGGGTTGATACGACCATGGGAAAAACCACTGCCAATATGAATGTCGGAAAGATGGAGAATTTTAATCATTTTGTTTGATTTAGGGAGTAGGGAGTAGGGAGTAGTAATTTGGGAAATAGAGAAGTTACAACATGGATTTTTTACACTGATTTACGGATGATTGAGATGGAACATTTGTTTGAGAGAATAATGGAGTAGTAATTCGGGAAATCAGAAAGACAAAACACGGAGTTTTACACGAATTCACGGATGATTAGATGAAACATTTTGTTGGAGAGAATAAGGAGTAGTAATTTGGGAAGCTAAGGAAGGCAAAACACTGATTTTTGACAGGGATTCACGGATGATTTAGATGGAACATTGAATATAAATAACCTTAAGTTGATTAAGCATTTAGCTATTCCTACGGAATGCTACGCAAACAGCAATTAGTAATGAATAATTATTTCTGAGGTTTTATCCTGGTACTTTGACAGTAACTTTTTATTCTTTTTAAATTTCAAAGGTTGCTTTGACGTAGACCCAAAATTAATAGCTAATAGCTGACGGCTGTTTGCGCAGCATTCCGGAGTAAATGATTACCTAAATTCAAGAAAAAAGGGAAGTTGACATCCTCACCTCTGCAATAGGGAGGCTTGAAATGCAGAAATTTCTTTTTGATCCCCTTAAAAGGGGAGGCTTTAAACCAAGATTTTCGGTAAAATATAGATTTTTAATACGAATTTACAGATAACTAGATGAAATATTGAATAACATAAATTTCTATATTTATAGAAGCTCTAAAGGTGTCTTTTTCCTTGATATTCTTTTCTACAATATTTTTGATTGCACTTTAAACTATACTATTTTAGTTGAATAAAAAATCATGCATATAGGCGAGCAACCCCATCTAACTCTTAGAATATCACAAAAATTGTGACAATGGTAGTGAAAATCTTTTGACCCGCTGATTTTTTCAGGAGCTTTTGAGAATGAAAATATTGATAGTTTTCTGGTGAGTATAAATGGAGGTCAAGCTATTTGCTTTTAGAAGCTTCACAAGATGAAAATATTTCTGGTATTGCTCCTGAGACAACTTTGTGAATCTATCAGCAAACTTAGTTGAATAAAAAATCATGCATATAGGCGAGCAACCCCATCTAACTCTTAGAATATCACAAAAATTGTGACAATGGTAGTAAAAATCTTTTGACCCGCCGATTTTTTTTAGGAGCTTTTGAGAATGAAAATATCCGTAATTCTGTATTGCCTAAGTTTTTAGAGATACCTTCAGAGTTTCTATATGGCGCTACGCGCTAGGGAATAGGGAATAGGGAATAGGGAACAGGGAATAGTAGACTGTCAAAGGTTTTTAGGATTGGGAAATGTCCTAACCTTAGTACGTAGTGCTATATAGCCTTTCTCACGATTTGGAAGTACACCTATCCCATTGTTTCCTGTCTCGTGACTCTTCCCCCTGCTAAAAGACTTTTTCAGCAAACCCTAATTAGCAATACTTTGATGTCTAGGTTTACAGACCAAACCCCTATAGACTCTATAAACAGCTTACTTTCTCAAAACAACTCTATCTTCACTAAACAAAATTATCCTCTCCCCAACTTTAACCTCAGCATTTAAACCACTACCCAAAATCTCAAGGTCCGGAATCACATCATTTTGCACAGTCATCACCACAAAAAAATTCTCACCCCCACTAACCAATATTTTCCGACCCCTCTGAGTCTCCTCAACATCAACCTTAACCTCAGCAGGCGTAACAAAAGTTGCCCTCATCGTAGCCCCAGAATCAGCTTTTAACAGAAAACCATTATCCTCAACAACCACCTGCTCCTGAGTATGCATCACCCAAACTTTCTCCGGCGTATCCCCAGAAAACCTATCCACCACCACAAACAAACCAGGTACGCCCGACACCCCACTATAGTCAACAGCAAAAGACCGCAACAACTCAAAACCATTATTTTCAAACACATTATCCATACCCATACTCACAACCCCCGACCCATCTATCTCCGCCTCAAAAAACCTTGGTTGAGCAGCTCCTTTTCCAGGCATCTCTCCCACAACCACAACATTTTCATCCCCTCTTTTACCATTATCAGGGCCAGCACTCGCCCAACGTCCTCCCAAACCCCAAATGCGGAAACCACCAGCTTCCGGAAATGACCACGAACTTTTCAAAGGTTGTTGCTTCAAATAAATACTTGCCAAAAAATCATTCTTATCCCGCCACTCGTTACGAAACAGATAAAAACCTTTTTCATCATCCACCAATACCCGCCCAAATACCTTTGCTGGATTTTTTGGTCTTAAACCAGTAAAAAAATTAAAATTCAACAATCTTTCCACAAAACCTTCCGGCGAACCATCCGAAACACCCATTAAACTCTCAGGATAAGCCTCCAGGATAAAAGCAGCCTCATGGGGGAAATTCATATGAATACCAAAAGAGCGATCGCCCTCCCAACCAAAATGACGATTAAAAAACCACATCACCCCAGGCAAAAATTCTTCTGGTACGCTATTCCATCCGAGAGAAAATAGCGACTTTACCGGAGCCAGACGATGACGCCCGTAAGTAGGCACCGACACATCACCCTTTTCCCCAACTATCCGCATCACATAGTGAGACAAAAACCATTCCGCATTAGAATTTTTCACCAAATCTTTGCCCAGAACATTTTCATAAGCTTGAAAAAATGGTAGAAGCGTTAATTTCCAAGGTTCAATAGCATAAAGGTCTCCCTCAGTACCAAAAGAGCGATCGCCTACTGCAGTATCAACATAACGCTGAATATTCCGTTCAGAAATTTTCAACAGTCGTCTCACATCAGTAGGTTGAGAAAAAAACTGTTTCGGTTCAGATAAAATAGCCAATGCTGCCAAACCCGCAGCCCCCCGCGCCCTGCCATTCCAATTACTCCAAGCAGTCGGGTTCCAACCTTTACCACGAGTACCTGCAATTAAGAGATTTGTCTGTTGGGCTAACCAGTCTGTAATTTTTTGTACCCGTTGCTCACTCCAAGCGTTATAACAGAGGTCGTAGGCCAGGGCGACACCTGCCACAATAGGGGCGTGTTCCAACAATCGTGGGCCAGGGTTATTCAGGGATTTTTCTACTATTTGCCATCCTGTCTCTGCTGCTTGAGGGTCATCGTTTAATAGGGATAGGAAACAATGACCTGCTGCATGATATCCACCATTGGGAACAAATGCTTCATAATATATTTTTTTTTGGAGAGTATTTTCGAGTCTAGCCAAAATAGCTTTACCCATAGGAGTATTGGCTTTTTCTCGTAATTCTGCAAGTTGATTTTGACGGAAAATTAGCCGTGGATGCTCTCTGGCTGAGATGGGTGTGTGGTTTGATATTTTTCTGGGGGAATAGGGTGCAATATTTCCTGTAACTTTTCCACTGACAAGTTGTTGATTAAAGGTGCCTGAATAATTACCAACTATCTGTTGTTTATCTTTTTTATCAGTTTGTAATTCGATTAAATATTTAGCTATTCCACCGCTGCTCCAAGGGTCAGGATTAATATTTATTTTTACTTCCAATTGCCAGGTATTATCTTTTTTGATAATGTCAACAATACCGTCATGGTCTGCTTGATTAAATGTTGGAGCAAAACCCCATATTTCTGTTTCGCATTGGAATTTTTGACAAACTAAATCTAAGGTAATATCTTGATAGGTAATATTTTTTTCTGCTTGTTTCCATAGTGCATTGTCTAGGGTGATACTAATATCTCCTGATAAATTTGCTGTGATTAATTTTTCTCTAGAAAATTCTGCAATTCCTACAGTTAGTAAACATATAATTGATAGAATAATAATTGTGTTTCGTTTCATTATACCTCTCCGGAAATTAAGATTTAACAACCTTGTTATAGTGGTTTCAGGTAGATTATAGTAGATGTCTATTAGATATCTCCTATAATAAAGAATCAAATCAATTATTCCGCATAAATCATCAATTATTTCTCCTTGCTGCCTGCTCCCTCTTTTCTGGAGATGTCTGTTGTTGAATGAAGACTAGCTTAGTAATTTTCCAATTTTTTATTAACTACGTGGGTATCCAGAAATTTGTGAATAGTTTCGTAGATATCCAAAATTTCATCCCTCGTAAAATTACCATGACCACCATTAGGAATAGTAATTAATTTATTGGGAACTTTTAGTCGTTCTAAACCTTGGTGAAGCTGAACAGCTTGACTGTATGGAACGACAGTATCAGCATCACCATGTATGCTAATTATTGGTGGTAAATCACTTCTTAGGTAATTAAGGGGAGAAACACGCTCGGCAATTTCCATGCGGTCTTTAGCGCTTCCCAACCACTCTAGTGCATAGGATTTCATATTTTCTCCTTCAAGCAAATCTCCTACATCCGTAATGCCATACCAATTGACAATTGCTGCTACTTTTAGTTCTTCATTACCGGGACATTGACTATCAAAACCACTAGCAGTTAGCATACCTGTAGTCAGAGCAAGATGACCACCAGCAGAATCACCAGATACAACAAGTTTGTTAATATCAAAACCATATTTACCTGCTTGTCGAATTACCCATCTAAGAGCGCAAAGGCAATCTTCGACGGCAGCAGGTGCATGAGAAACATTAGCTAATCGGTATTGGACATTAACTACTGCCCAGCCCATTTTCAAATAAGGTAATAGATTAAAGAGGCGACTTTCTTTTGTGCCAGATACCCAACCACCGCCGTGAAAGTAAATTAATGTTGGAACTGGTTCTTTGGTATTTAGTCGTTTATAAACATCAAGCTTTAATTCAATATTGTTAACCTCTAGGTAAGTAATATTTGGAATTATCATTGTTAAAATTAAGGTTATATATTGTTTAGCTATTAAAAATTAATAATTAATAATTGCCTTTACCTTTTTATGGCACGATTGATGCTTAAGAAAAAAAAATATCCTTTAAAGGAAAGGCTTAAAAGCTGAATTATTTAATTATTAATTGAATAGATAATAGTTGATATTTATGATGCTAAAATCTTTAATACCTGAGAATATTTAGCTCACTTTGCTCGAAGAATAAAGAAGAAAAGTAATATGTAAGCATTAAGTTGTTAACAGTCAGCTATAAGAAAATAATGAATAATTCCTTTTAAGGTTAAAGTAACGTACTGTAGCAGTAACTTTCACGGTTGATTCCGCATGAATGAGGTATACCCATGACAGGCAAGATGCCTGTGATACAAGGGTTTTATATTTAATATTTGTACCTCAAATACCTGGAAACTGTTGTAATTATTTTTCAATTGCTTTTGCTAAATGCTTACAGTAAAATCAAAAATTCCTCTTTATCTTCTTCATTTCATCCTTTTACAAAGATTCTGGTTCTTGACCAGAAACTACTGGTGCAGTAGTATTCAATTTTAATTCTGGATGTTCAGACTCTACTTGTTGACAATTCCACTCATTTTTGAACAATAAAACAGGTCGTCCCCAGCTATCTTTTACAGCCACAGTATTAAATAACCTCCCAACTTGTCGCAGTACATCCCAACCAGAATTAACCCAACGCGCCACAGTAAAAGGCAACATTTCCAAATTAGTTTCAACTCCATATTCATTTTGCATTCGGAACTGAACAACCTCCAATTGAAGTTGCCCAACAGCAGCCAAAATAGGGTCTCTTTTTGCCTCATCCGCAGAGTACATAATTTGTACAGCACCTTCCTCTCGTAACTCATTAACTCCCTTCCGAAATTGCTTAAATTTAGAAGGATTAGGATTTCTTAAATAAGCAAATATTTCTGGTGAAAAACAAGGAATACCTTCATACTCTAATTTCTTGCCATTATAAATAGTATCTCCTATAGCAAATACCCCTGGATTATTTAAACCAATTATATCCCCTGGATAAGCAGTTTCAATAGAATCTCTATCTTGAGCAAATAACTTTTGTGGGCGAGATAATCTAACTGTTTTACCTGTTCTGGCATGACTAACAGTCATATCTTTTTCAAATCTTCCCGTGCAAACTCGAATAAATGCCACCCTATCTCGGTGTTTAGGGTCCATATTCGCCTGCAATTTAAACACAAATCCAGTAAAATTTTGATAAGTAGGAGAAATTTCACCTACTGTACTTTTATGAGTACCCGGTTTTAGAGCATATTCTAAAAAAGCATCTAAGAATAATTGCACCCCAAAATTAGTCATAGCACTGCCAAAAAATACAGGTGTCATTTCACCTTTATGTATCTGTTCCAAGTCTAAATCTGAACCTAATTCCTCCAGCAATTCTATGTCTTCTTTAAGTTGATAATAAAGATCTTGTTCCAGTAAGTCTTCGATACGAGGGTCGCCCAAATTTACTACCGTATTTCTTGCAGCTTTACTACCATGAACACTACGCTCAAATAGATGAATTTCTTTCTTTCTCCTATCAAAAACTCCCTTGAAGCGATCGCCCATACCTATAGGCCAATTTACAGGATATGTTTTTAAACCCAATTCCTTTTCTATTTCATCCAAGAGTTCTAAAGGTTCTCTTCCTGGTCTATCCATCTTATTAAAAAATGTAAAAATGGGTAGTTTTCGCATCTTACATACTTCAAATAATTTGCGAGTTTGAGGTTCTAAACCTTTAGCAGAATCTTCTAACATTACAGCATTATCTGCTGCAGCTAAAGTTCTATATGTATCTTCACTAAAATCTTGGTGACCAGGAGTATCTAAGAGATTAATTTGACAGTTTTGATATTCAAATTGTAAAACAGTTGAGGTAATAGAAATACCCCGTTGTTGTTCCATTTCCATCCAGTCAGAGGTAGCATGACGTTGCGCTCTTTTAGCCTTTACTGCACCAGCTTCATGAATAGCACCTCCATATAACAAAAGTTTTTCTGTAAGAGTAGTTTTACCCGCATCAGGATGAGAAATAATTGCAAAGTTACGCCGTTTATCTACGGCTGTTTGCAATTCAGTTTCAATTTCAATGGACATTATTTAGTTTAACCCCTAAAATATGCAACAGTTAATCATATTATATATTTATCTAGAATATAGCGTTTCTCAAATTAGTGAGGTACAGTTGTTTTTATTTTTCTACTCCCTACTCCCTACTCCCTACTCCCTACTCCCTAAAATTAAGGGTTTTTGTACCTTACCAGTATGAGAACTGCTATAAAATATTTAATATATTTATAATTATCAAATAATCCACACTCAAAGTACTATATATATCGCCTTAAAATAAAAAACAAATAAATAGAATTAAACAAATTAAAACTAAATAATTGAATAATTTATGCTCAAAGGCAAGTTGTAAACATTCCGCAGGAAATGCTTACGATCGGAGTTTTAGTTTGTGGACATCATACTTCATGTTTAATTGAAATCCCTATCCATCAGAAAACAAAACAAACAACAGAGCTATAATTATACTTAAGTCAATTTCATAACCACTAAATTACTGGCCTATGCCTCTTGTTCTTTGGTGTGAAAAAACAAATATCTAGGGTTTGCGTATGGAAAGTCTTTTTACTCTTTGTAGGAGACAGGAGAAATGTGTATGGGAGCGAGGAAGCAGTAGAAAGAATTATCCCTTGATTTTTCTGCAATAGTCAGTCCAAAATCCTAACTTTTTGAGCTACCGACAACGAAAACCTTGTACTTTTTCAATACCTAAAAAGGCACTTACCTTTATCAGTCAATGCGCGTGATATTTAATCAGCAAGCCCTATCTAATTTGAATCAGGAGAAATATTTAATGGATGCTGACAAAAGAAAAATTCTATCAGTTTTATGTCATGGAGCAATTTTCTTGAGTACAACTATTATATCTGTAGGAATACCAATAGCTATCTTATTCTTAACTGATGATTCAGTTGTAAAAACTAATGCTAAAGAATCTTTGAATTTTCATATTAATATTTATTTTTACGCTCTTATATTCGGTATATTAACCTCGTTACTTATTGGTTTTCCTTTATTAGTTTTGTTAGCAATCATTAGTTTTGTTATGCCAATTATTGCCATTCTCAATGTGATGAATAATCCGAATAAGCCTTATAGTTATCCATTTATTTTTCGTTTATTCTAGTCATATAGTCACAATTTTGTAGCCTTACATTTCCTGTCTAGCTTGTGTACTATAGCACTACAAGAATTGCTTAGGGCATCTTTTAATCCTAAAACCCTTTTACCGAAGAATCGTGGGTATGCGCCTCCCCTTTTAAGGGGATAAAAAAAAATAATTCCGTACTTCAAGCCTCTTGCTTTCCTACGGAATGCTCCGCAAACAGCTAGAGGTACTGATAACTGAAATGACAGTTTGCTATTCCCTATTCTCTAGCACATAGTGCTATAAGAAAAAATATAGAAATCAGGAATCAGTTGTAAGAATTGAGATGTTCCTTAAAAGTATAGAATATAGCAATTATTATATTCAGATGATACATTTTTTCTTCTTCTCTGTTCCCTATTCCCTGTTCCCTAAAAGTTTTCAATATCTCACAACTCAAATCATATTGCTTTTTTATGATAAAAACTATGTTGGTTTTGCTTAGACAAAACCAATTTACTGAGTATTTTTAGTAAACTAACGAAACTCGGCCACTTTAGTAGTAGCCATATTATTTTCCCTGGCATTAAGTTTTTGATTAAGTTCACGAATACGACGAGACAATAAACGAATAATATTAATAGCAATATCCGGTGTTTCATCAATTGCATCATAAAGTTGCATTTGAGTTAACATCAAACACTCACAAATTTCTAAAGTAGTCACAGAAGCAGAACGAGGTTCAGCATCAAACAAAGACATTTCACCAAAACAAGCTCCTTGCTCTAACCTTGCTAACTCTCGGTCTGCCAAATGAACTTTAACTTTACCAGATACCACGATATAAAGAGACCTTCCCTCTTGCCCTTCAGTAAAAATACTATGACTATTAGGAAAAGATAGCTCATCCATAACAGAAGCTAAACGTACTAAGAAATCATCTCTTAATTCTCTAAAAATTGGCACAGCTCTAATAAATAAAAGACGCTCTACACTGGTCAGCATAACCTTTACACCCTTCCCTTTGATGAATAAATAAATTTAATAATCATGTTTTTTTGAGTAAATTTTAATGGTTATATTATGTCCGGATAATTAGCGAGCAAAAAGACTTTTTCAGCAAACCCTAATTATTAATTATTAATTATTAATTATTAATTATTGAAGACAACTACCCTGCTATTATTAACCAATCCCAAATTCAACAATCATTTGTTCTACTTGAGCAGCTACCAGAGGATCTGGGTCACTTCTCAAATTAGGCAATAATTCAACCAAAGCACGTTGAGATGCCATCCGTAAATAAGCTAAAGCCGCCTCCCGCACAAAACCTGTAGGATGACGCAAACAAACCAGAGTTTGCTCCGCAGTTAAACCCCAACGAGCTGCACGAGCCATCTGTAAACAACAAGCCAAGGCCCAATCAGAAAGAAAATGACGTAAATCTAGCATATGCCGTAAACGTTCGCTAGGAGCCATTAGTTCATAAACCACTATCTCAGACAAACTACTTAACTTTTCCTCATAACTGTGTTGCTCCAAAATATCAATCAGCGATCGCTTACAGGAAATATCCACAGTATTATCTAAAATTTCTAAACCACGGGCTAAATTTGAACGTGATTCAGACTTAATATTAAAAGCTGCTGCCTGAATAGCTCCTAACGGATAGAGAAACTTCATTAATAAGAAACACCGTTCTATAGCATCTAACTCCAGCAATTGTAATGCCCGCAGTAACATTTGTGTATAATCAGTAGTCAGTTTTCCATTAGCTTCCTCTACTATAGGAGATAGAGCAGTAGTAGAAGTCATATCCACTCCAGACAAATCTACTATAGCTCCATAAACCTGCCCCAGAAACATCAACTCTTGCTCAATTAAAATTTCTACTCCGCTACGACCTACCCGTTCAAGCACCCCCTCAATTCCAACTTCCCCTGGCATTGTCAACAGCCTTCGCATAATATTACGGCGTGTCATACCCCAAGTCGTCATCATTCTGTTTACCAGAGCATCCAGGGCTTCAATTGTACCAATTTCACCAATAGCATTCCAAGCCTGTAATCTGGCCAATTCTGACTTATGAGCATCATCTGCCAACTTTACCAACATCGGAATCCCATCATTACCTAACCTAACCAACGCTTGTAATGCAGCTTCTCGAGTTGATTTGTAAGACAAACCTCGCAATAAAGAGGGATAGTAGCTTTCCAAATGAGTAGCAGCAATGACATCCATGCAATACTTTCGCACTCGTAAAGATTCATCCTGTAATAAACTAGGAACATACAATCGTAGCCCTTGCAGATAATCTGCTTCACCCAAAGCACGAACACCCATCACTCTTTCTTTTTCCAGTTTGGAAGTAATCATCCTGCGTAAAACATTAGTAGCTTCAGCTTTTTGTCCTCGATCGCCTCTACGCATAATTAAAGCTGCTGCAGTACCTCTTACCACTGGATCTACTGAAGGTTGTAAATAAAGTCGTATTTGATTAATATCTGGCTCTGATTCTGTCAGCCAAATATAGCGTAACGCTAAAGCCAATACTTCTGGCGGTACTGATGTCTGAGCTAGGGAACGTACTTCTTCTAGATAAGTTGGGTTAGGATGATTCAACATTACTTCCAGACTTTGACGTTGTAATTCAGATGACATCACCGGCAAAAGTGGAGCCAATATTTCCCCTACATTTTTTTTATCTATTTGACTGAGCAACTCAATACAGGAACGTTTATCTTCTTCCGATGTACCTTTTTCCAAAGTTTCTACTACCGAGCGCTTCAGTGCCCGCATATCTACATCTAAAACACCAAGTCTTCCTTTACCAGCGCTTCTTACTAGCAAGCCTACATATTGGCTTCTAATTAACCATATTACTCCCAGCCATATGAAACCAAATATCAGAATTGCTATAACAAATATCAGACCCTGTCGGTCTTGAAACCCACTTTGACTAGGATTTAATATTAATCTACATAACCAGAGAATTGCTAGTATTATTAATCCACTCAAGCCTGTAGAAAATGGTTCTGCCACCCCATTTACCATTGTTTGAGCATCACTACGAATATTTTCAGGTAGAGGTTGGAATAAAACAGGTCCAGTAGTTTCAATTAATGTATAGTGTAGTAACTCATCTAAAAATCTCAGAATTACTAATCCGATAAATACTGAAAATAATCCCGTTATCGCACCTGTAAAAGAAAATAAGCCTAAAGCTATTGCCCCTATTGGTAGTACCATTGCTGTACCAAAAACTCCAATTCTTTCTACCAGACGACTAGAGGCAAACCATTGAGTTGCTACTTGGCAGGTACTCAAAACTCCCTCAAACAAGCCTAAGAAAGTTGCTATTTGACTTGCTCCATCAGTGGTTGGGTTTTGTAGTTCTAGTTGATAAAAGAATTGAAAGTCTATTAATACATAGAGAACTTCTGCTATTACAAAGAATGTGATTAATGGTAGTATATAACCTTGTAGGGGTCCTTGGATGTTCCGAGTAGAAAATTCTTGTTCGTCTTCTTCTGGTATCCAACGGCTAGAGTCTGGAAAAGATTGTTGATATTTTTCTGATAAAAATAATAGTATGCCTGAGCCAAATACTATCATTAATCCAGATATTATTGTAACATTACTCAATCCAGCAAATAATAGTACTAAAGGTAGAGAAAATCCACTAATTACTCCTGCTACTAAAAAACCACTACTAATTATTGGATATGTTCGCTTAATTTCTCTGATGTTAAATAACTGATTAGCTGTGATTGAGGTATTCAAATCGTTGAGCAAATAACAAGCTTCTACCCACAACCACATCATAAAGGTAGTCAGAAAAGCTAAACTCAAACCAGCTATCTGTACACTTTCAATACCAATACCAAACCGAAATAAAAACAGAGGCGCTGCCATTAGCAATAGAATTACTACTATTACTCGACGCAGAGGCATGATTTTTTGTAGCCAGGAATAGACAAAACCCAGACCTGAACCTATAACAGCACTGGCAATATATATCCATGGTAGTTTATCAGCACCATACTGGTCTAAGAATAAACTAACTGTACTTAGTTCTAACCAAATTAATCCTACAGAAGTAAGAGTATATACTGCAAACACTAGCAAGGTTCGCTCTACTTCCTCAGAACGGAGATTTAGGGATATTAGCAGTTTATCTCCTAATCCTGTGTAATTTTTCAAACTTCTCTGTTCCATGAATTTGCTGAATTGAACTTAAGTGTATACTTAGGGCTTGCTGATTAATTCTTGCGCATATTGACTGATAATGACTTTAGCGTTTTTGGGTTGAAAAAAGTACCAGCTTTTCGGTGGCAAGAGCTGCTTAACGAAGTCAGAAGTCAGAAGTTAGAAGTCAGAAGTTAACCCCCTCCCAAGAGGATTTGAGCAAGACTCCAAGAATATTTCGCCTTAAAAGGCGAGGTTTTAGACCCAATTATTTTGATAAAACTAGTGCCACTACGCGGAAGTCAAAAGCGAGTGTGTAATTCTGAGGTCCCCTTTCCTCCGGAAATGCTACACAAACAGAATGTAAGACACACTTCATTACAGTCAAAAATATTGATTGGTAGAGCTTTTAGGATTTTGTAACTGGTTAGTTATTTCTGCCACCCTGCACTAGTACTTTGGGATGATTATGGTAGAAAAATTGTCCCTCAATTTTTCCGACTACTATTAATTCCCTTTTCTCCTGACTTCTGACTCCTGTAGGGGCGATTTCCATTCCGGAATACTTTCCAACGAAGATGCTTTACAAACGTAAACGCATTTGCGGAGCATTCCGTAGGAAATCGCCCCTATTGACCTCTTCCCCTCACTCATAAGAATTTTTCAGCAAACCCTACTTAACAAAGTATACTTCTTGCCAATAGTTTAAATCCCCTCCTGAAAATTCTCAGGAGAGGAATATACTTAATTTATTAAGTAGAACGGAGAGCTAGCTTCACCCACTAACAGTTAACTAGTATTATCCTACACTTTGGAGTTATCAATGCCTTAACTATCCTGCTTTACTTTTTAGGAGATAACAACATCATCATACTGCGTCCCTCTCTCTTAGGAGCTTGTTGAACCTCTGCTAAATCTTTTAGGTCTTCTTTCATCCGCATCAATAATGCTTCTGCAAGATTACTGTGCTGTATTTCCCGGCCTCGGAACATAATAGTGGCCTTAACCTTATCACCTGATTCCAGAAAACGCTTTGCATGAGATAAGCGAACATTATAGTCATGCTCCTCAATTTTATAGCGCATCTTTACTTCCTTAACTTCTGCGTTATGTTGCTTCTTTTTGGCCTCTTGTGCTTTCTTTTTCTGCTCAAATATGTACTTCCCATGGTCCATTATTCTACAAACCGGTGGGTCAGCTTTATCACTGACCATAACCAGGTCTAGTTCTTTTTCTCTGGCCATTTGCAACGCTTCTTCTGTATCCATAATTCCCAGTTGAGCGCCATCTGCATCAATGGCTCTGATTTTAGGAACTCGAATATTGTTGTTAACTTGAGGGAGATTACGATTATTTCTTTTTTCGATTGGCATTAATTGGTATATTTAAAACGATTGTTTAGAGGGACATTTATAGTAAATCAGGCTACACTTTTTAGGTTATGGGTTTGACACTCTCACCGTTAAATCTAAGGATTATAACGGGATATTCTTTTTTTGCTGGCGCAAAGCTACGCTAACACAAATTCTTAACTAGATAACAAATCAAACAGACTGAATTGCATCCCAGTTAGACCATCTCCACAAGCTTTTTTTGCTCCGTTTTTACGCTGAGGGAACCTCAGTGCAGGCAGTGCGCTTTTATTCAACCGTGTGTCCCACGGCTATTGATAAGATTATAACGCCAAAAATGTTTCGCCTATTGGTGACATACTCCCACACCCTTGCTGACGCGCATTGTGTGGGCTTCTCGTTTCGTAGTCCTGCTACTGCATCGGACTCCACGAGCTTTAAGGACGGGATGCCCCGCCACCCTTTTTCTAATTATTTTTCTGGTTGAAATTTATGAGGGGCTGTCTGCGTGGATTTCCCGCACAGTTTACAAGCCCCGTCTCACTATCAAATCAAAGATAATACGGGAGTCCTCTTTCAAGATTTACGATAGGCCTACAGGCAATAATAATATCACAAATTAAGGCTTTTATGCAAGTCCCGTTAGTTTGGCAATGATATTTAGATACTCGACTCTCTAAAGATCATAGATAAATAATGCTGGCACTAACAGTAATGTATCTGGCACTTTGCAAATCTTAATATTTAGGGAATTTTTAACTATACCAATTATTAAAAGTAGTGCTATACTTGGACAATACTTCTGTTGTCAACTAATAGGCACAAGCCCAATCACTTTTTTGCTAATTTTAGCTAGGTTAATGTTAATTATTCTTATATTTGCTACTCCCCTACTCCCCCACTCCCCTACTCCCCTGCTCAACAAAATGTAGAAAAGTTTTCGAGAAAAAGTATTATTATGGTGGGCAATACTACTAGCAACTGGCAAAAAAAAATAGGTAGTCAAAGGGACTGGGTATGGCGAGGGTGGCAGATTCGTTATACTTATGTTCGATGCCAAAATAAAGACAAAACTTTAGAAGGCCATAACTTAGAAAACCCCCCTATTTTACTGCTGCATGGTTTTGGAGCATCAATAGGCCATTGGCGACATAATATAAATGTACTCAGCGAAAAACATACAGTTTATGCGCTAGACTTAGTAGGCTTTGGTGCCTCTGAAAAAGCGATCGCCAACTACGATGCTAGTTTTTGGGTAGAGCAGGTGTATGAATTTTGGCAGACTTTTATTCAAGTACCTGTAATATTAGTTGGTAACTCTACCGGTTCATTAGTGTCTCTAGTAACAGCTGCAACTTATCCAGATATAGTTGCATTGCTGATCATGATTAATTTACCCGATCCAGCAGCTCAGGCCGAAGCAATTCCACCTTGGTTATTACCCACTGTTGAATTCGTTCAAAATATTGTTGCTTCCCCAATGTTATTAAGGGCTGCATTTTTTGTAGTTCGTAGACCCTCTATTATTAGTCGTTGGGTCAAAATTGCCTATAGTAATCCCGACCGGATCACAGAAGAACTTGTAGATATATTAGCTGGACCGCCAAGCGATCGCGGTGCAGCCCGTGCCTTTTGTATTTTATTTAAGATTATGGGTAGTACAAAATTAGGCCCCAGTGTGAAAGCTTTACTTCCTACTCTGGAAACTCCCATGTTATTGATTTGGGGTAAGCAAGATTTATTAGTTCCTCCCAAATTTGCTAATCCCAGTCAGTTTGTTCAGCTTAACCCCCGTTTAAAATTAACAGAAATTGATAATGCTGGCCATTGTCCTCATGATGAATGTCCTGAAATAGTTAATGATTTAATTCTTGATTGGATTGCTCAACAAAAGCAGCAATATACATAGCTAGAAAA